>CAZSFB010000431.1:0-2754 GCA_964606035.1 uncultured bacterium
TTCCGCACGTGCCCCCTGAGACCACCGCCAGCATGGACATTGACGTGAGGGACCCGCGGGCGTTTGAGGGCAGGCGGGAGGAAAATGGGAATCCTTCCCCGCCGGATGGATAAGGGACCCATCCGGCCCGGACGGGCGGGAGCGTCCCCTTCAGGTCACCCCCAAGTCCCGCTTGCTAATGAACTTTCAAAAGTCTATGAAAGTTCTGAGAAGAAGGGAGCCTTCATGCCATCCACTGATTTCCCGTTTCACACCGCCCAGTGCGAGATCACCCTCGGCAACGAGGCGTTTCATGACCGTCTGGCCTTCGAGATCCGCAGGGCAAAGCGCGAGATCTGCGACTTCGTGCATCCGGAGACGGCGAAAGGCCATGAGGATCACGACATGGAGCTGTTCCGGGCCTACTCGGAGGCAATGGACCGGGGTATCAGCGTCCGGTTCACCATGCCGGAGCTCATGTGGAAGGTTCTGATCGCCATGTACACCCACAAGGAACACGGGAAACTCCGGTTCCTCGCGGAAGACGGGCACATCCGCACGCTCCCGCAGGTGTGGTCTCCCTACACCGTGTTCGACCGCGAGCGGGTGCTCCTCTGTGTGCGCGAGCCCCGCAAGCAGATGCTCTTCCAGCAGACGGTCCTCATCCACGATCCGCGCATGGCCCAGCAGCTTGCCGAGAACTACGACCGCATGTGGGCCGAGAAGGCAAAGACCGTTGACCGTGCGGAGGTGCTGGGCCCCGCCTGGCGGGACAAGCTCTCCCGGCCCGCCGCCTGAAGCTCTTTCCGCCAAAACGTCACAAGCCAGCAGACCCCGGAGACAGCCATGAGCCCTGCCACCGCCCTCGCCACGCTGCCGGAACCCGAAACCACCGGCCTTGAGCAGACGATCCGCCGCCCGCGGCCCTCGCCGCCCCTGTGGCAGCAGTTCGCCGTTGAGGCATTCCAGCTCCTTAAGAATGATCTCGCGGAAGTCGAGTCGGCGATCCGTGCCCGCTGCGACGGCATCTCGGACCCCCTGCCAGGCGCCTGCCGCCACCTCGTGACGGCCGACGGGAAGAGGCTCCGCCCGGTGCTCGCGCTACTTGGCGCGCGCATTGCCGGTGCGGCCCGCGAGCGGGGCCTGAAAATCGCCGCCGCCAGCGAGCTGATCCATTCCGCCTCGCTCCTGCACGACGACGTGCTGGATGACGGCACGAAACGGCGCGGCAAGGAAGCCGCCCGCATCCTTTACGGGAACCGCATCAGTATTCTGGGCGGAAACCACCTGCTCGTGGGTGCGCTTCTCGAACTCACCGCCTGCACACCGGAGGATTCCGCCGCCGCGCTCCAGGTGCTCGACGAGCTGGTAGAGGGAGAAGTGCTCCAGCACAATCTCCGCACACGGCCCATCATCCCCGCGCCCGTCTACCAGCAGGTGGTGGCCCGCAAGACCGCCTCGCTCATCGAGTGGGCTGTCTCCTGCCCGGCGAACGGAACGCCGCACCACCAGCTGCTCGCCCACTACGGCTACCACCTGGGGGTCGCGTTCCAGATGGTGGATGACCTGCTCGACGTGACGGGCGACGCGGCGAAGGTCGGAAAGAATCTGGCGAGCGACGTGAAGGAGGGAAAACCCTCGCTCCCGCTCGTCGTCGCCTGCGAGCTGTTCCCCGAGGCGCGGCGCGAGGCCCGGCGCGTGTTCACCCTGCCCGAGGCCGACCGGGAAGGCCCCGCGCTCGGTGAACTTTTTACCTATCTCACCCATGAACGGACACTGGATGCCGGCCGCCGCTGGATCCGGTCCATCACGCAGGAGGCACTCACCGCTGTCCGCGCCCTGCCGCAGACGGCCGAGCGGGACCTGCTGGAGCGGGCGACCCTCGCCCTTGAGAACCGTGCCGTCTAGTACTGCCACGATGAACGGACGCCCCACCCCCTCCAGGGCCGCACTCTGGCTCCAGGCCACGCGGCTTTTCTCGCTGCCCGCCGCGCTGGTGCCGCTCATGGTGGGAGCGGGGCTTGCCGCCCAGAGCGGGCTGCACGCGGAGTGGACGCTGCTTGTCTGGATGACGATTTCCGCCTCGGCGATGCTGCTCGCCGTGAACCTCCGGAACGATCTTGACGACCACGCGCGCGGGCTCGACCTGCCGGGACAGCCCTTCGGCGCGGCCGGAAGCGGTGTTCTGCCCGACGGACTGCTCACGCGGGACGAGATGAAGACGGGACTCTATCTCCTCATGGGAGTGGCCGGGGTCAGTGCCATTCCGGTCGTCTGGCAACGGGGACCGGGGGTGCTGCTTCTTGGCGTCATCGGCTTCACGCTCGGGCTCCTCTATACCGCCCGCCCGTTCGCCCTCAAATACCGGGGGCTCGGCGACCCGCTCGTTTTCCTGCTCATGGGGCCGGTGATGGTGAGCGGTGTAGACTGGGTTCTCACCGGCGAAATCAGCGCGCTCCGGGTCCTTGCCGGTGTGCCCGTGGGGCTGCTGGCGGTGTTCATCCTCCACTGCAACAACTGGCGCGACATGGACACTGACCGCACGAATGGAATCCTTACGGTCGCGATCCGTCTGGGTGAGCGGGGTTCAATCCGCTATGGTGCAGTTCTTGTCCTTGGCGCCGTTTCCATCGTTGCGCTGTCGGCAGTTCTCGGAGCAGTACCCCTTGCCGCGCTGGCCGTCGCCTTGAGCCTGCCCAAGGCTTTCGCTACCCTGCGGCTGTTACAGGATGGCCGGGAGAAGTACCGGTTGCGGGGACCCAGGGGCGACCCGTC
>CAZSFB010000432.1:0-2754 GCA_964606035.1 uncultured bacterium
TGGTCTAGACTTGCAGGAACAAGGCAATCCAAGCGGGGTCCAGTTGCAGCTCAGGCCAGAACAGAAACAACGCCTCGACAGTTTCCGACTGGTGGCGCAGGGACTCGGCCTCGATGATGCCGAGCAGCACGAAATCCTCCAGGTGGCGGAGCGTTTCGAACTGTTCTGCCTGCTCCAGGAGCGGCCGTTTGCCGAAGATAGCTTCCGTGCGTTTCTCGACGCCCTCACCAAAGGTACCCTGCCCCCGGATGAACAGGCCCGGCAACGTGAGCGGCTCCAGCGCTACTATCATGCCCATTACAAGACCCTGAAGGCTGCGCCGGAAGCAGCCGTTCTGCCACTGGCAGACAGCGTAACCGGGAAATCCGTCAAGTCACGTGTCGCCGCGACTCCGCCTATTGTTGCGTTGCGGGCGAAGATCACCTGCCCCAAGTGCGGCACCGAACAGCCCGAAAGCGCTGAGTGCATCAAGTGCGGCGTGGTTTTTTCGAAGATCGGCATCGGTAAGGATGCCATCCGCAACGCCCTCCTGCCCGGCGACATCGCCTTCCAGAAAGCCCGTTTCGAGGAAGACCGGACGGTCTCGCAGGCGTTCTGGCTGGTCTTCCAATATGCCGTGATTCCGCTCGCCATCGTGATCCTTCTGGGCACCTATGAAGTGAAGCACCGGAACCTCCGGCTCGAATTGATGAAGCTCCGCACCACGGTGGAACGGGTCAGGGCCGAAGCAGCTCAGGAGACTGGCGTCGGTAGCAAGCAGCGGGCTCTGTGCCAGATCGTAAGCTATGAACGGCGAACCGGTGGCGAATTCGCACTACACTACCTGCCGGTGGTGATGAAGGCTGATGACGGGAACGCGGATTATGAACCGGCACTCGTGAGCCTGAACCCCCAGCGGCCGGCTTTCGAGATTGAACGGGTCACTTTGTCATCAGACCGGCTGGTTGGCGGCGACCCTGACAGCGGTTACGAGGTACGGGTCTCGACAGATGAAGATATCTATTCCCGTGACCTTGAAGCCGTCACCTTCCCGGAACTGAAGGTCCGCCAAGACAGCGATCCTGTCGCCGAGCGGGCCTTCAGCTTTGACCTCGGCCTTCACGCCGACGAGGGGGGTGAATACAGACTGGACTACACTTTCTACCTACGTTCCGCCGAACCAGTGGGGCTCATGAAGCTGACGGGTTGGCAGAAGATAACAGTCAACTGCCGTGTCGAAGGGATGAAAATCCTTGACCCGGCCGCCATGACTGAAATCCGTCAGAAGACCGCAGAAAGGGTTTCCAGGTCGGAATCGCTGTTGGCGTCCCGCGATGCGGAGGCCCGGCGCGCGGGAATGATCCGGTCGGGACTGATCCTGTTCGCAGTTTTCTATGGAATCTGGGTTTATTTCTCGCTCAAGCGGTTCGAATAAGCCTCAGAATCCAAGTTCCTGCCGGAGTGAGAGTAGATCAAGGGTCTTTGCAAGTTTCTCCACCGAGGGGATCAGAACCGACGTCTTCTCCAGTGTGACGATACCCTTTTCCTTCAGTGTGAGAATCACCCGCTTCACCTGTGTGACGTCCACGCCCATGGTTTCGGCCATTTCCCGTGGTGTGATGTTCACCCGGACTCCGACCTCTGCCGGCACACCCTTGTCGTCCGCGATCTGAAGCAGGGCGTTAATCACGCGGCTCTCGATATCGTGGTAAAGAAGGTTCTCGATATGGTTGTCGGCATTCTGGAGGCGTTCCGCAAGCGTACGGATGATCCGGTGGGCCAGGCCAGAATTGTTCACCACGAGCTTTTCAAAGCCTTCCGGCGGAAAGCGGAGCAGCCTTACCGGTGTGGCTGCTTCGGCCGAAAGACTCCTGGGCCGCTTGTTCAGCACGGACATCTCCCCGAAAAATTCGCCGGGGCCGACCGTCTGGAGCACCTTCTTGGTCCCCCGGATCACCTTGTATAGCTTGATCCGGCCTTCCTGGATGATGAACATCTCGGAACCGGGATCACCTTCATGAAAGATCACATCTCCGGGCTGGTATTCCACACCAAAGCGGCCGAAAACGTCCCGCTGGCTTTCGCTGACAGGGGCCTCTATCTCGTACGTCTTGTCGACGAGATGCGAAGTCGCTTCCATGCCCTTGAGAATATTCAGTGCGTCTTGAGACACGATTCGTTTTCCACCGGTAAGGGTGGAAGTTTGGCTTCCCTTCGGCCATTGAGCAATGACCTACAGGGCTAACCCTCGAATTTCCTCAATATCGGCGATTTCTTTTGGTACAGTGGTCAGATCCAGCGGCGGGCCATCAGACTGGATCACCACATCGTCCTCGATGCGGATTCCACCAAATCCCAGGAACTTCTCGGCCCGGGCAAAATCCACGGAGCCCCGGTATTTTTTCCGGCGCGCGGGGTTACAGATCAATGCCTCAATGAAATAAAGTCCGGGCTCGATCGTGATGACAAAACCCGGTTCAAGCCTGGCGTTGAACCTGAGCATCGGTTTCCCACGGACCTTGAGCCGTCTCCGGCGGCCACCGCTGACGTCATGAACATCCAGGCCGAGCATGTGGGACAGCCCGTGCGGATAAAAAATCCCGACGGCTCCCGACTCAACGAGCGAACTGGTATCGCCACGCAGCAGCCCTAGTTGCTTCAACCCCTCGGCCAGCACATGCAGTGAATGCCGGTGCAGGTCGGCACTAGTGGTATCTGCGCGGGCTCGCAGGATGCATTCCTTCTGGGCCTTGAGGACGATTTCATACACATCCC
>CAZSFB010000433.1:0-2751 GCA_964606035.1 uncultured bacterium
GGCGGTCTCGGGCGGAAGCAGTATCGTCAACGTCGTTGGTGCGGGTCTCCGCGGGCTCGGCACGCTGGTCGAAACCTTTGTTATTATTGCTGCAGCGCTGGGTGTGGCGGGGCTTCTGAGACGCCGTGAGGTGGAGCCGGCCGCTGGCGGTGAGGAGAAGGCCGGATGAGAAGCTTTCTACTCGAGCAGCTTGCCAAGCTGATCCTGCCGCTGGCGTTTTTGCTGGCATTCCACCTTTACTGGCGCGGCCACCAGCTTCCGGGTGGCGGCTTTGTCGGCGGCCTCACGCTCGCCATCGCGGGGATACTCATAGTCGCGGCCTTCGGGCTCAAGGTGTTCCGTGACCGGGTGCCGTTCGATCCCATCCGGGTCTGTGTCGCCGGGATGGTGTTCATCCTTTTCACGACGGTACTGTCGCTGCTCTATGGCGAGCCGGTGCTCACGCACCAGCAGGGATATGTCCTCGCCTTCGGGGCGATCCCGTACCACTTTCACACAGCAGCCATTTACGACTTTGGCGTGATGCTGATTGTCGGCGGCGGCGGAACCGCGGCGGCCATCCGGCTCTGGGAATATGCCGGTCCCCTCGCTGACTCGAAGTCCGGGAAAAAGGGGAAGGGAGGCGGCGCATGAGCCTGTTTCTTGCGCTATCGGCCTTCCTCACCACCGCCGCCGGGGTGTACCTGGTGACGGACCGGAGCTATTTCCGGGTTATTCTCGGCGTCGGATTTCTGGGGCACGCCACGAACCTCGTCGTCCTGAGTGCGGGCCGGTGGAAACCGGACGCACCCGTGGTGGACCCGGCCGTGACTGCCTCCACGATGACCGATCCACTTCCGCACGCGCTGCTGCTCACGGCGATCGTGATCTCCATGGCTGTGACGATATACCTGCTGGCGCTCATGGTGGCGAGCGCAAAGACGACAGGAGTCGTCGCGGTAGCACCTGCCCCGGAAAACGACGGGGACACCCCTGAGGCTGCGATCCACGGCGAACTGACCGGCGCGAACCTGGAGCGGGATCTGTCCGCGCTCTCTGGCAGGGAGGCCGAATGACCATCGAACCGGTCATCCTGTTCCTCCTGCCGCTGGTGGTCTCCATATCCCTCTGGCTGACCGGCCCGCATTACCGAACGGCGCGGCTTGTGTCGCTCGTCACCGTGGCGGCCATGCTCGCTGTCAGCATCCGGGTGGTGATCATGGCGGACTCTCCGGAGCGGTGGGTGCATTTCGTGGGGGAGTGGCCTGCCCCGTTCGGTATCACCTGGGTCGTGGACCGGCTGTCGGCGCTTTTCGCATTCATTCAGTCGGTTCTGCTTGTTGGAGCCGTGGGCATGCTGCGGTCTGATACCCACGGAGAAACTGTCTGCCAGCGTTCCTATCCGGCCCTGTTCGCGTTGTCGGCAGGGCTCATGGGGGCATCGTTCACCGGTGATATTTTCAATCTGTTCGTTATGTTCGAGATCGTCCTGATCGTTTCGTACCTGCTGATCCAGGTACCTGGGACGGACCGTTCGCTCCGGGCCGGCTTTCCGAATGTCGTCATCAATGTCATTGCTGCGGCATTTTTCTTCATGGGCGTGGGGATTCTCTACGCCGCCTGCGGATCGGTGAACATGGCGGACCTCGCGGTGCGGGCGAAGGATGCCGACCCGGCTCTGGTCCTTGCAGGCGCGTCAATGGTCGTCGCGGCTTTTGCAATGAAGGCCGGAGTCATCCCGCTGGTGGTGTTCTGGCTGCCGGGAACCTATCCGACATTTTCGGGCCCCGTGGCGGCATTTTTTGGCGGGATGCTCACGAAACTGGGCGTTTATGCCCTGATCCGGACTTCCCAGATCCTTCTCACACCGACCGGTCTTGATACGGTTCTTCTGTGGCTCGGTGCCGTTACCTCGCTCATTGGTGTGCTGATGGCGTTCGCCCAGTATGAGCTTCGCCGCCTTCTGTCGTTCCATATCGTCTCGCAGGTGGGATACATGGTGGCAGCCATCGGGCTGAACACCGTCGCGGGTATCGCGGCGGCGATCTTTTTTGCCCTGCACAACATTCTTGTGAAATCGACCCTGTATTTTACCGCTGACGAGCTGGAACGGTCGAGCGGAACCCGGGATCTCCGCCGGATGCATTGGTACCGGGGAGGGGCGGCGACCGCGCTCGTATTCTCCATCGCCGCCTTCTCGATCGCCGGAGTTCCTCCGCTTTCGGGGTTTTTCGGCAAGCTGGCGGTATTCCAGGCAACCTACAGCTCCCAGGCGATGGTCCCCCTCGCGCTGCTGGTCATCGCGTCGTTCTTCACGCTCGGCTCGATGGTAAAAATCTGGGGGCTTGCCTTCCAGGTCACACCTGATGCGAAGGCTCCGGAGAACTTCCGGGATGAACGCCCGGCGAGCCGGCTTGCACCGGTGGGCGTGATAGCGGCCGTTTCCGTGACGATGGGCCTCGGCGCGGGGTGGATGGGCCGGTACAGCCGTGCGGCCGCCGAGCAGGTGATGGACGTGGACGGTGCCGCCAGCGCGGTACTGCTTCCCGGTGCTTCCGAACGGCCGCGGCCAAAGGCGCTCATCATCGAGCAGGAGCACCACTGATGCGGTTTCTCGGGTTTACACTGATCTGCGCATTCGTCTGGGTGGCCCTGGACGGCAGCCCCCGTGATGGCCGGTTCATCATGGGGATTGTTCTTGGCATCCTGCTGATGACACTGGAACAGTCCCGGCTCCGCCGTACGGATTACTGGATCCGGTCAAAGGCAGTC
>CAZSFB010000434.1:0-2739 GCA_964606035.1 uncultured bacterium
TGGAGAAGGACCGGGTCCTTGTGCAGCCGGGCTATTTTTATGATTGCCACGAAGGTGCCCACCTGGTTGTGAGCCTGCTAACCCCCGAAGAGATGCTGGATCGCGGGATCCAGAAAATTCTGGAACGGTTCAGCAAGCTCCGGGCCCCATGAAGGGAACCGGATCAGCCATCCTCTTCGAGGTACGTATATCCTGCAAGACCACTTTCATAGTGATTGATAAGCTGCCTTGCCTCTTCAAATGATATCCGGCCGTCCTTCAGAGCCACTTCGGTCGCATCCCGCATCATGCTGATCAGTTGAGTACGGTCGTATTCGACATACGAAAGCACGTCACTTACGCGATCACCCTGAACCACATGCCCGATGGTATATGACGAATCCCCGTTAATATTGACATGCACGGCATTCGTGTCGCCGAACAGGTTGTGCAAGTCTCCCAGAATCTCCTGATAGGCTCCTACGAGGAAGACTCCAAGATAATACGGCTGACCCTCAACGAACGGATGGAGTTCCAGGAAGTGCTTCGTATCATGGGGATCAATGAACTCATCAACCTTGCCGTCAGAATCACAGGTGAGATCGGCGATCGTACCCAGTTTGGTTGGTTTCTCGTTCAGCCGATGAATCGGCATGATCGGGAACAGCTGGTCAACGGCCCAGTGATCCGGAATCGACTGAAAAATGGAAAAATTGCAGAAATAGGTGTCCGTGAGGAGATTACGGACGTTCTGGAGCTCATCCGGAATTTTCTCGGCCTCGTTCAGAATTTTGAGGAATTTCTTCATGGCCGATGCCGTGTACTGTTCTGCCAGTGCCCGGGTCTTAAGATCAATCCGGCCCCGCACAAAGTCACCTGCAAGATCCTCGCGGACCACCAGAAGGTCATTATATAATTCCTGGTAGTTCCGCTGGCTGAGGTTCTTGTTGATATTCCATAACTCCATCAGAGCGGGGGATGCATTCTTCGGGGGCTCCGGCAGATCATCCGGGGCCTGGAGTTCATTCACTCCGAGCACATCGAATACGAGCACCGCATGATGGGCCACAAGCGCCCGGCCGGATTCACTGAGCAAGGCCGGATGTGGCACCTGGCGCTCGTCGCAATAAGTGCCGACTTCCGAAACAATGTCATTTGCATATTCCTGGAGCGAGTAGTTCTTCGATGAATGGAAGTTCGATTTTGAGCCATCGTAGTCAATGGCGAGACCGCCGCCCACGTCGAGATATTTCAGGTTCGCGCCCATTTTGTGCAGATCGCAGAAGACGATTGTGGCTTCCCTCACCGCCTCACGGATTGCTCTTATATGGGTGATCTGGCTGCCGATATGGAAATGCAGGAGCTGCAGGCAGTCGAGCATTTTCTCCTTTTCCAGCAGGTCCACGAGCTTGACAAGTTCAGGTGCATTGAGCCCGAACTTGGACCGTTCTCCAGTTGACTCGTTCCATTTTCCGGCACCTTTTGCATTCAGCTTGACCCGGGCGCCGATATGGGGCCGCACATTCATTTTCTTTGAAATGGCAATCAGTTCGGCCGCCTCAGCGAAGCGGTCGAGTACAATGAACGGCTTGCGGCCCAATTTCTGGGCAAGCAGAGCCGTTTCCATGTACTCGGAATCCTTGTACCCATTGCAGACGATCAGCGCATCAGGATCCCTCATGAAAGCCAGCACAATCAGGAGTTCTGGCTTGGAACCGGCTTCCAGACCCAGATGACTGGTCCGGCCAAACTGCACGAGTTCCTCAATAACGTGCCGCTGCTGATTCACTTTAACCGGCATTATCGGCCGGTAAATGTTCTTGTAGTGATAGGTTTCAATGGCCTTTTCAAAGGCACCGCTCAGACGCTTGATCCTGTCATTCAGGATATCTGAAAAACGCAGCAGCAGGGGTGGTGTGAGACCACGGCGGCGGATGTCATCCGCCATCGCACGCAAATCGGCTTTCGGACCGGTCGGGCCGCTCGGATGCACATACAGGTTTCCGTTTTCACCAACACTGAAATACCCGGCTCCCCAGTTCTCCACTCCATACAGTTCCGCACTGTCTCTGACCGTCCAGGGACGAAGGTCCTTGGCCACCTGTCCTGCTCCTTTTTGTCCGGAAATTGCTCCCGGACCAGCCGCGACCAACCATTCTGGTTGCTGCCCTGCGGCAGACCGCCTCATTGAAGAACACAGGGGGCCACCATGCAACTGCCGTAAGTAACATTCCCGGAAAGAAACACATCCTCTTCCCGGCTTCCAAAGCCCTCCAATGTAAAAGACCTGTAAAAGCCAAAGTGGCCTGAATAGCCCAAAAAGCCACTTTTACACAATTCAAACAGTCGAAAATCACTCCTTTTACTAAGCTTCAACCGGAATCCAGACCGGCCCCCGCGATACTGCCGGGGAGCTTCGAAGACCCCCGGAGGGGAAAAGAAAACATGTCAGTCGAAACCAGTTATAAGGCAAATATACCTGAAACTCTCCCACCACTTTCTGCCCCGGAAACCGGAGCCGATAGTGGGAAGGCCAACGGGGTCAAAACTCCGGCATCATTCCGGGGTGGAAGCCTGACCCACCTCATGGCAGTGGTGCCATTCGTCCTGATGCACCTGATCGCCATCGGCGGCGTCATATATACAGGTTTCTCTTGGTCAATGCTTGGGGCTGCTATCCTGTTCTATTACGTGCGCATGTTTGGCATCACGGCTGGCTACCATCGCTACTTTGCCCACCGCAGTTTCGAAACGTCCCGC
>CAZSFB010000435.1:0-2734 GCA_964606035.1 uncultured bacterium
TCGCCGGCTCAAGCTAGCCGCTACTCCCAGATATCGTACGTGAAGTCAGGGGCCCGCTTGGTCCTGTCGTACCCAACCTTGAGCTCCAAAAAGGTCAGAACGCGACTTTTCCCGCGGAACTTTATCTGGATGGCCCGGTTGATCTTCGTCTTTAGCGAGTCCACTCCTGAAAATTGTGCTTGGACCACATGCTCACCCTCGGAAATTGGCCCCATGTAGAGTTCCTGGGCACCACCATTATCGAGAGCAATGTTTTCCTCCTGCCGGTAGACGTGAGATCCTACGACTTTCCCGTCCATCAGCACCTTAACCTGCTCCAGCTGGAAGTCGCGCCCGGAAGCGGACGTCAGGAATATTTTCACCGCCGACATGCGGGGCAGAAGAAGATCCTTTTCCAGCTCGTCCAGATCGGCATTGATCTTGACCAGCTTGGTCTTCAGATCGTTGATTTCATCATCGACACTACGGGTATCCTGGGCCCCGACTACTGCCGGGGACATCCATAGGATACCAACCAGTGACACGAGGAGAGTTATGACACGAAGGGCCCTGCTCATCACGTTTAGATGCCTTTAACCAACCGGATTTTGGAGTGAACCAAACGATGAATCCCGTCCCGCTCCACGGCTGTTGAAACCACGGTCAAGAACAGACAATTCAAGTGGAAGTAGTCTAGGGACGAGTAGGCCAATTGGTCAATAGTCTCGCAGTGTTCTGCAATACCGGATGCTTCATTTTAGTCCGGTTCAGCAACCGGCTTCGACGGAATGGTGACAAAGGTCAACCATATCGGCCACATAAGCTGCTAGATTGGCACAGGCAAAGTAATATAGTCGGCTGCGGGAGGCAAAGAACCCAGAATGGAATCCATCATTAACTGTCCCAGAAGCGCTTCAAACTCGTTCTATCGGGGTTGCAACCCTCAACTTGCCATTGCTGTAGCGTTGCTCCTGCTAGCGATTGGTCACCAGCCCGTTGCAGCAGAAACCAACCCACCCCCAGAAAAGCTGACCGAACGGGCCACCCGCGGTACCCCGAAGGACAGGGAATATATCCATGGGGCGGTTATGACAGTCAAAAACTGGGCAGCCACAGAAACAGATCTCAGGGTGGCACAAGGGCTCAGGGAGCATTTCCGCAGATGGTCAGGGGACAGCTACGCTGATCTCGTCCGGTGGATCGAAATCGAGCAGATATTTGATGCTTTCTCTGGAGATAGCCTGAACCACGCGGTCTCACTTCTGGCCGCATGGAACCAGGGAACAGGGATCTGCCGAATACCTCCAGAATTCTCATCCCTTGATGACTATTCGTCGGAAATCGCAGGAAAAATCGAGGTTGAATTGCTGGCCCCCTGCGAAAACCTCCCTCCCGATGAAGCAACTAATGCACTTGAAGCAGTAGTACAACCCCGCCGGGCACTGGCCCGGCCTAAAGAAGTTAATTCTTATATTTCCACCCACCTTAAGGATCGGAAACTATCCGCAGGCTTTTGTCAGATACTGCGTATCCCCAACATCATTACCGGCAACTGGAAGGGATATGACACTTGCGCACAGATGCTGCCCGCAGGCCCAGACCGGGCAGGATTTATTGAAGGCACCGCTCTGGGACTGCTGGACTTGAACGAAACGGGTCTTGCACTGAAAAGCATTGAACGCCCCTGGATCGGCACCCGGGAAAAACCCCTGCTGGAATTCACCCGGGCCCGCATCATGGCGGCCCAGAAGAAGACCTCCGCGCTAACCACCGCCATTCTGAAAATACTTAAGACGGCCCCCCTCGATTCGCCCGAACTCCTGTGGGCGGCGGAAGAAGCACCTGATGCGGCGGTGCCAGCCCTCATTTCCCGTCTGGACCCCATAATCAGTGGGACAGCCGCAACTAACGATGATCTCTCCGATGCCGCATCAGCACTTGATGCTCTCACCAGGAAGCGATGCCCTGCTTCCGGTGATCAATTACAGCCATTCCCCGAATGTACGCTTGGGAAAAGCCTATCTTCATGGCGCAAAATATTGCTGGACCGCTATCTGAGTCCCGATATCCAGGCTTCGACGCGCCGTACGATTGAGCAGATTTTGCACCTGTTGCCGGCCCAGGCATGGAAAGGCACAGCTTCCGCTGTTTGTGCAAATGATACGAAATCGGACCTGACCGTCTCCCTCCGCCGGGGGCTGACCGCTCTTTGTATCCGTATGGCGGGACCAGGCGAAATTCCAGCCGTTCAGGAACGGCTAAAGAACAGTAGTCATCCAGAAAAAATGGTGATTTTGACCAATCTGGCAGCGAGCGGCACTGATCCAAAACTCCGCGAAGCATTGCAAACAGATCTGGAGCAGGTTGCCATATCTGTACAATATCCAGTCTCCGAACGCCGGAATGCAGCCATCGCCTTGTTCCAGACCGGATGCTCAGGTGTACCGGAGATAGTCCGCGACGTACTTGAGCGGGATCCCAATCCGCTGATTGCTCTGATTCCCCGGTTCACCTGCTCTGCCAATTCACCCAAGCCGGATCTCCGGGCACGATTCATTGATCTTCCCCAATCTGGCGTTATTTACCCTGCGATCCGCAAGAGCGATGGCAAGGAAGTATTTATTGTCGACAATCTAAAGGCGGAGCCGGTCATGAAAATCGAAACCATCGTTGATTACGGCCCCGAGCTTCTCATCGGCATGGAAAACCAGACCAGCAATGGCGATATTACGGGAGAAGCCCGTACCCTGAAGCT
>CAZSFB010000436.1:0-2721 GCA_964606035.1 uncultured bacterium
AGCTGTAGTGCCTTCTTCTGGGCAGCATCGTTTTCATAATCAGAGATTATGGCTGTCGGGCGGAAGTGGGGAAGTGTTTTTTCGAACTCAATCAGTTCCAGTCCCCCAAGAATTCCCGCCCCATCACTTCTGGGCATCAGCAAGTCGGCCACAACGACATAGAACTGATGCCGGACTTCAAACTCTCCAATGAGAGCCTTAGCTCCGTCAACGGTATCGGCTGGGTGCGGTTGAAAACCGAGCAACCTCAGTCCTTGGGAGATGGCGTTTAGAGTAATCTTGTCGTCATCTACGACAACTACCGGGGTGCTCAGTGGTTTGGGCACTGCAACCACCGGTGTGACAACGACTGGAGATTCTGCCAATGCGGCGGGGGCTGTAGTCTCCTGTTTGAGAGTAGGCCGCGGGGATGCTGGGGCAGGAGGCGGTGTTCGTTTGAGCGGAATGACCCGCCCGAGTTCAGGTGGCTGCTCGCCTCGAACATCTTCTCTGGCATCTGGAGCAACGGAGCTGCTCTGGGGAGATATAGATGGAACTCCTTCTGTTGAGTTCCGTTCATCGATAATTCGAAGAGCTTCAATTGCTAGAAACTGGGGGCTGATTCCATCGGTGGAAATCAGCTCCCGTTTCGCAGGTTCCAGATTTCGCACCTCTTCAGCAATGTCCTGAAGTTCAAAATTGAATTCCCCATCGATCCAGGAAAACAGTTCACTTACAACCTGCTGGATATGCTCGCGGATGGTGTCTTCGATCAGAGCTGGCGCAACATGGTGTTGCTCTATCAGGATTTTTTGAAATGGAATTTGTTGGCCGGACGCATTCCATGCCTTATCAGCTTCTTTTGCCGCATCAGATCCCACGAGCCCTGTTTTCAGAAGAAGGTCTATGAGATTGACCTGGATCGTACTAACGGTCGCGCCGACGACCTTCCCGTCGCGAAACAGTATGCGGCCTTCCCTCCCGGAATCTTTGAGACGTAGCACTCCACTCTTTTTGGAGAGACTGACAATCTGGAGAATGTCTCCAAGTCCCAAATCTTCAAGATTGCCGAGCAGACTCATGTAATCACATCAAACCATTGTCAGAGCAGACCAAGGGGGTAAGCCCTAAGTGCTTATAATAACTGGTATTTTTTGCGCCTATCGCCGTGAAGGAAATCTATCACACCGCAGCAAAAGGGAAAAGGGTCCGCGTCACCCTTTCTTGACCAGATAAGCTAGTATTGAACGATGCAATTTGGCCAATACCCACATAGAGCCTTCCCTGCGTTTGCTCTTCTCCTGTCTAACTCTGCCTGCGATACTTATTATCGCTTTGAATCTACGGGCATCGATTCTGGTCAGATACGTGTTGCGGGGTTCTCGTACCTATGGGACTTGCTTTTTTTTGCGATGATTCTTGTGGTGGCGTTTGGGTATCCACTCCTGTATAGAAATTTTACTCACAAGGAAATCGGCAGACGCAGGATATTCGCGCTGAGAGGTATCATCGGCCTGGTGGCCGCGGCATTCTTCTATTCGCGAACGTACTATAATTCCCAACATTATTGGGATGTAGATGTTAATGGGGTTCGTGAGGTTTCAATGTACGGTGCGCAGGAAATGCTCTGGGATGAGGCTTACCGGGTCTGGGCTGACAGACAGAACGTCCGTGAGGTTACGAAAGACATGCGGGTCCCGTCGCCGATGTTCCATGCAATTGGCCCGGATAACCGGGCGGTAATAGTTCGGGAAGAGGTTGTTGGGCACGAGGCATTTGAAGGGTTCGTTCAGCTGGCGCTGGATCTGTATTACCGGCGTGAGGTGTTGTGGAGATCACCCCCTAAGCCGGCCGAAGTAGAAAACTTGCAATCTGTTACGCCGGGCACTGCGGGGGAATATCCTCAGTGAGCGGATAGATTATCCCGGAGCCATCGCTTCGCAGCACCGACTAGATATAGGGAGCCTGTAACAATCACCTGTTCGTCTGGATTCTTCCTCCAGAAAAGCTGGGACATGATCCGGCTAAAGTCGGGTTCGACAACGACGTTTGAATGAAACCTGTGTGCAGTGGATTCAATCTCGCTTACAGGGAGCAAGCCTGAGATAGCCGTGAGCGTCAGACGATGGGCAAGCGGGGCAACAATTCCCAGGAACTCGCTGAAGTTTTTATCGGCTTTGAACCCCAGTATCAGATGAACTTTCCGGTCTTTTGGCAACTTGTCTCTGATGAAAGCTGCCAGGGCGTTTGCGCCGTCTGGATTATGTGCTCCATCCAGCCAGAGGTCGGGAATGGTCGAGACATGTTCAAGACGGCCCGGCCAGAGGACTTTTAGGAGGCCATTTTTCACATGATCCTGTGATATCCGAAAGCCGTTGTGGGTTAATAACTCGGCCCCCGCACACGCTGCGGCTGCATTACGAAATTGGTGTTCTCCGGGCAAGGGAAGAGGCATGTCAGGCCAGCGAGCTTGGATCCCAAGATAGTCGAAAAGGTCATGGCCGCTATGCATGCCATGAGTTTTTACGTAGTCGAAATTTCGCCCTCCCAGATAACAGCATGCGCCTGCATCGAGGGCCATTTGCTGAAAGAGTCGCTGAATCTCCGGCTGCGTGGCGGTTGAAATCAAGGGCACACGGGGCTTGATGATGCCGGCTTTCTCTCTGGCGATATCCAGAAGGTTCGGTCCCAGATAGCTCTGGTGATCGAGACCAATGGAAGTGATGATGCTGACAACAGGAT
>CAZSFB010000437.1:0-2721 GCA_964606035.1 uncultured bacterium
GTATAGCCCTTCGCCTTCGCTGCCGGGACGAGTTTCCGGAGGCAGGCGTCCAGCGCCTCATTGGCCTTCACCGCGGCGTCGAACACACCGGTATGTCCCACCTGGTCGGAGTTGGCGTAGTTGAGGGCGACAAACGAATAGTCCTTCGTGCTGATCGCTTCGATGACTTTATCTGTCAGTTCGAAGGCGCTCATCTCCGGCTTCAGGTCGTAGGTTTTCACGTCCTTGGGTGACTGGACGAGGATCCGGTCCTCGCCGTCAAAAACCTTCTCCTGCCCCCCATTAAAGAAGTAGGTTACGTGGGCATATTTCTCGGTCTCGGCCGCCCGGAGCTGCAGGAGTTTGTTCTTCGAGAGCACTTCCCCGAGGGTGTTTTTCGGTTCCTCGTTCGTGAAAGCGAACGGGAGTTTCAGCGTGGCGTCATACTCCGTGAAGCAGACGAAACCGGAGAGCTTTGGAACGCGGCCGCGCTCGAACTCCGTGAACTTCTGTGCTGTGAGTGCCCTCGACATCTGCCGTGCCCGGTCCGCACGGAAATTGAAGAAGATGACCCCGTCACGGTCGTTGATCAGGCCCACGCAATTTTTCTTCTGGGTGCAAATGATGGTGGGTTTGACGAATTCGTCTGTCTCGCCACGTGCATAGGCAGCCTGTATGGCTTCTGCCGCCGAGCTGGCGATATGCTCGGACTTCCCGTTCACCATTGCATCATAGGCAAGCTGGAGCCGGTCCCATCGCTTGTCCCGGTCCATCGCGTAGAACCGTCCCGAGACCGTTGCAATCTGGCCGCGCCCGTAGTCGTGAATGCCTTCCTCGAGTTTCTCGATAAAATCGAGAGCGCTCTTGGGGGCAGTGTCCCGCCCGTCAAGGAAGGCATGGATATAGACCCGTGAGATATCCTGCTTCTTGGCAAGTTTCAGCAGGGCGAGCAGATGGTCGATGTGGCTGTGGACACCACCATCCGAGACAAGCCCCATCAGGTGAAGCGCACCGTTTTCGGTTTTCACGTTGTCGCAGAGTCCCATCAGTGCCGGATTCTCGAAGAAGCTGCCATTCTCGATATCCCGGTAAATGAGCGACAGGCTCTGATAGACAATCCGGCCGGCCCCGATGTTCAGGTGTCCAACCTCGGAGTTGACCATCTGTCCTTTGGGGAGCCCCACGTCTTCGCCCGATGTTTTCACCGGAACCCAGGGGTTATTCTCAAACAGCTCCCGGATGAACGGGGTATTGGCAGCCTTGACGGCATTGGAGGGCTCGTCCTTGCCTAGGCCCCATCCATCCATAATCACCAGCAGTACCGGATTCTTCATGGCCTGTGTCTGTGCTCCCGTGGGTGCGGACTATTCCTCGAAACCTGTATCGGTCGCTTCGTTGCCCGAGCGCCGGTTGCGTTCGTCACGCTCAAGGATCTCCTGGCACGGAACGCACCGTTCCCCGTACGGCACTGCCAGCAGACGCCGGAACGGAATGAGTTCGTCGCAGTCCACGCAAATCCCGTATCTACGGTTGCCGTTGATCCGTTCCAGTGCGGCATCCACGCGCTCCAGCAGCCGCTGGTCGACCTCGGACATCCTCCCAAGGAAAGCCTTGTCGTACTGCGAGGCGGAAGCATCCGCGATATCGGCTGCCCCCTGCGTCTCGTCAAGGGCCGCGGAAGATTCGCGGATGCTGGCGAACTCCCGTAGGAGCCCGTCGCGGGTTTCTTCCAGCTTGGCCCTGCACTGGGCAGTCTGTTCGGGAGTCAGCATTTGGAGGATTCCTTCTGTGTTCAATCTCAATAGTGATAAGGGACGCCACGCTTGAGGGTCCAGGCCCGGTAGATCTGCTCCAGAACCAGCACCCGCGCCATTTCGTGCGTGAAGGTCGCGGGAGACAGGGACAGGACCTTTTCGGCACGCTTCCGGACCGAATCCGCCAGCCCGAAAGCACCCCCGATCACGAAAGCCGCCGGCCGGGCATTCTGCTCGATCCGGTCAAGCAGACTTTTCCAGTCTTCGGTCGAGAGAGGCTTCGCCTCGGGTGAAAGCGCATAGACCGCTCCGTTGGATTTTTCCAGAAGGCGCAAGCCTTCCTCTTCCACTGCCTGCCGACGGTCTGCCGCCGTCGGTGCGCGCGCGGGAATCCGGATTTCGGACACTTCCCGGATTTCCAGCTGCGCAAACCGCCTGATGCGCGCGGCGTAGTCCTCTGCCAGCTCACGGAGGGGAGGGGATTTCAGTTTTCCCACGGCGGCAACCACAAGTTTCACCGGCGCAGCCGTTCAGGCACCCTTTCCGGCACGGGGCAGATCAATAATCTTGCCGTTCTCGCCGTAGAGCTTCCGTTCGGCACCCATGAAGAGCTTTTCCAGGTCATAGTAGTGCCGGGAGGCGTCGTCGAAGATGTGGGCGACAACATCGCCCGTGTCCACCACAATCCAGGTGCCTGCTTCGTACCCCTCACGGCGGGGCTTGGAGCGGCCGAGCCTTGTCTCGGACTCGACAATGGCATCACAGAGCGTCTGGTTGTGCTTTGACGAGGTGCCGGTTGCGATCAGGTAATAGTCCGTAAACCCGACGAGAGGTCCGACGGCGACACTGGTGACAGCCTGGGCTTTCTTGTCGAGCAGGGCATTCACGAGCCTGGTGAGCTGCTCGCGGGCGGCGTCTCTTTTGGGTTCCTGAGACGGCGCGCGCCGGGCTTTTGCTGGCGGTTTTGTCCTGGGTTTTACCGGGAGTG
>CAZSFB010000438.1:0-2719 GCA_964606035.1 uncultured bacterium
AGTCCCGATTCGGCGTCGTTCACGTAGACGCCCGCCGTGATGTGCATGGCGGAGACGAGCACCATCCCCTCGCGGATGCCGCTTTTGGTGACGGCCGCCTGCACCTCATCGGTGATCAGCACGTAGTCGCGCCGCTTCTTCGTGGTGAACCAGAGGTATTCGGTGTGGAACTTCATGCGAGGCTGTCCCCCCCGGCGGTGTGCTCCTCCTCGGCGAGACCCGGAATGACGCGGTTTCTGCCCCCGTCCTTGGCGGCGTACATGGCCTTGTCGGCCACCTTGAGGAAGGCGTCCTTGTTCTGCTCCGGGGTGTACCGCTTCCTCACGTGGTCGTGGAAGCTCGCCACGCCGATGGAGCAGGTGATGAGCCCCGAGATCTTGAGCGGCGGGCCGTAGGGGCCCTCCGACGCAAGGAACGTGTAGGTTTCGATCCGCTCGCGGAGCTGTTCGCAGAGGGCGCTCGCCTCGGAGAGTTCCTGCTGGGCGAGGATCATGACGAACTCGTCCCCGCCGTAGCGGGCCAGCACCGCGCCCGGCACCGCCATCACCTGGCGCATCAGGTAGCCGATCTCCTTCAGCACCATGGACCCGGCCATGTGGCCGTAGGTGTCATTCACCTGCTTGAAGTGGTCCAGGTCCATGAACACGAGGCAGAGCGGGTTGCCCGTCGAGGTAGCGTCGATGATGTCGCGGGTGAGCTGTGCATGGAAGAACCGGTCGTTGTAGAGACCCGTGAGCGTGTCGCGCTGGGCCATGTCGCGGAGCTTCTCGGCGTCGAGCGCGTTCATGAGCACCGACGACATGTAGTCGGCGAAGATCGCGATGAGCTTCAGCTCGCGGTCGGTGAAAGGAAGCTCCCCCGGCTTTTTCCTCAGGATCAGCGCGCCGCAGACGGATTTCTCGATCGACACCGGCACACCCACCACCGGCGCCTGGAAGTTCTCGTCAATCCCCATGAACGGCTCCGCGTCCAGATAGATCTTTCCCGCCTTGCCGGCATAGGCGGGCTCGGTGGAGCCGGGCAGCGTGAGCCAGGGCCCCTGGCCCAGGGAGGCGATCACCACGAGGTCGTTCTCGCGGCGGTCGGACTGCTTGGTGATGGGGTTGTCCAGGTAGAGTGCCGCGCTCGCGCACGGCACAAACGCCACGGCGCGGGAGAGCACGTCCTCCAGCACCGAATCCACCGGCAGTTCCGGCGGGATCTCCATCATCCGGCGGCGGCGGTCCAGGAACACCCGGAGCTTGATCCGGGGCAGCGATCCCACCGTGGAGCCGTCGGGCCTGCGCGTGATGGGCATGACGCTGGAGCTTCCCCGCGGACAGGCCTCAGTTGACCGTGCCGTCAGTCTTCATGACGGGGATCGGCGGTGCGTTCACGACGCCGGTCTCGATCTTTCCGAACCGCGCCTCGTAGCGGGAGACCGACTCCTCCAGTGCCTTGAGGAACCGCTTGGCCTGCCGCGGATTGACGATGATCCGGCTGCGCACGGTGGCGGTATTGAGCCCCTCGGCGCCCGGCGCCTGCGGCGGCATGAAGCAGAAGTCGAAGACGAACTCGTTCTCGGCGGCGTTCACCAGCGAGAGGTTCGCGTAGGCGCCCTGGAGCAGCTCCTGCGGGCACTGGATCTGGAGCCGGAAGGATTCGGGGGGCTTGCGGTCATCGGCCATAAAACTGTCGTCCTCCGGAAGGGGCCCCTGTTTCGGGGAAAGGGGCCGTGCTGCACGATACGGGCAAAAGGCGCCGGAGGGCAACCCCCCGCCGGTTCATCTCACACCGCCGGTTCGATATGGACCGTCACGTCCTGCACGTCCTTCAGAACGGCCCGGATCTCGTCCGAGACGCGGTGGCTCAGGTCGTGGGCGGTCATCACCGTCATGACGGGCGGCACCCGGATGCTCAGGTCCACAAATACCATGCCGGGTGTGCCCCTCGAGCGGATTCCGGCGCAGGCGAGCACCCCCGGCACCGACAGCGCGGCCTTCTCGATCACGGCCGGGTCCACCCGCACCTCGTCGGCGAGGTAGCCGGCGTTCTCCAGGATGATCTTCACGCCCACGTACAGGATCCACAGGGCGACCAGCGCGCCAGCCACCGGGTCCATCCAGGCGAGTCCCATGCGGCCCATGATGAGCGAGACGAACACCCCGGCCGTTACCAGCAGGTCGCTCGCCGTGTGCGCCGAGTCCGACAGCAGGAACGGGCTGTTCAGCTCGCGGCCCCGCTTGCGCTCGTACCAGACGACAAAGAAGTTCACGGCAAACGTCCCTGCCATGACGATGAGCACCTCGCCCCCGGGAACGGACGGCAGTTCATCACCCGTCACCTTCAGGTAGACCTCGCGGCCCACGGTGAGCGACGTGGCCAGCAGGAAAACCCCGATGCCGGCGGCGGCAAAGATCTCCAGCTTCCGGTGGCCGTAGGGATGGTCCGGGTCCGGGGGCCGGGAGGCGTAGTAGAGGCTCACGAGCCCGATCACGTTGGAAAGTCCGTCGGCGAAGGAGTGCAGGCCATCGGCATAGACCGACACGAGCCCGAAATACAGGCCGCAGATGATCTTGAGCACCGCCACGGAACAGTTCAGGACGAGCGTCACCCACAGGACGCGGCTCACGCCCGCGTCCCGCACCCTGTGATTGTCCGGTGGCGGTGAGAAATCCATGACACCCTTCCCGCGGTTCCCCCGGAAACCGTCTGGCTGGAAGTATGACCCGTGAGCGGT
>CAZSFB010000439.1:0-2715 GCA_964606035.1 uncultured bacterium
TGTGTCATAGGCGGCGACACCATCCAGACGGGCAATGTCACGGGTAACTGCTTCCGGGGCCCGCTTGAGAGAAACGAATACATCCGGGAACCGCGTCAGTTCGCAGTAGTCCGCACGGGAGCTTTCCAGTGAATAGTGCGTGGTCCGGGCAGCGAAGAAGATGGCGATCCCGCAGGCGACGACCAGGGCAATGCTGACCGCCTGCCAGCGGATCCGGTACAGATCCCTGCGGAGCTTGCGGTCCAGCATGCTCACCAGTTGAGCTCCGAGGCGGAGAGCCGCCGCGCGTTCCGTTCGGCACTGATGATCTTCCCGCCCGATATCCGGATCACCCGGTCGGCCATGCCCGCAATGGCAGCATTGTGCGTAATGACCGCCGTGGTCGTGCCCAGCGTCCGGTTGATGGACGCAAGGGCGTCCAGCACGATTTTGCCGGTCTGGTAATCCAGGGCACCGGTCGGCTCGTCACAAAGGAGAAGATCCGGGCGCTTGGCAACCGCGCGGGCAATGGCCACCCGCTGCTGCTCGCCACCCGAAAGCTGGGACGGGAAATGGTCCATCCGCTCCCCGAGCCCCACCAGCCGGAGAGCCTCTGCCGGCTCCATCGGCCGGTCGGCTATCTCCGTAATCAGTGTCACGTTTTCCCGGGCCGTCAGGCTCGGAATCAGGTTGTAGAACTGGAAGACGAACCCTACATGCTCGCGCCGGTACTGCGTCAGGGCGTCGTCTCCGGCACTCGAAAGGTCATGGTCCCGGTAGATAATGGAACCGGTGGCCGGAGTATCCAGACCGCCCAGGATATTGAGGAGGGTGGATTTACCGCTGCCCGAGGGCCCGAGCAGCACGACGAACTCACCCTCGAAAAGGTCGATATCCGCACCGTCCAGCGCCTTCACCTCGACCTCGCCCATCAGGTAGGTCTTGGTAAGGGACCGCGCCGTCAGCACCGCCTTCGGCATAACAGGTTCCAGGCTGGATCCTCCCTCACCGGCCATCCTACCAGCGATCACCCGGATGGGAACATGATTCAGGTCGTAATGGCCGGCGGGCTCCTCATCCGGCCGGCTCTTTCCTTCAGGTTCCGCCGCCAGCTAGAAGTTTCCCACTATGACGAAACTGTTTGAGCCCGTGACCCTTGGCAACCTGGAACTCCCGAACCGCATCGTGGTGGCACCCATGACCCGCATGCAGTGCGGCGACCAGGGTGTTCCGTCCCAGCGCATCGTGGACTACTACCGGCGGTTTGCCACCGGCGGCGCGGGGCTTATTGTCACCGAGGGCGTCTACACCGACACTTTCGCCTCAAAGGGCTACTTCGGCGAGCCGGGGCTTGTGACACAGGAGCAGATGGACGGCTGGCGGAAGGTGACGGAGGCCGTTCATGCCGAGGGTGCGAAGATCGGCGCACAGCTTTTCCACACGGGCCGCTGCTCCCATTCGAAAATCATCGGGCGGCAGCCCATCGCGCCGTCGGCGATTGCCGCCAAGGGAGGGCATGCCTCCGCAGGTGGCCCGATGGAGGCGCCCGAGGAGATGACCCCTGAGATGATCGACGCCGCCATCCAGGGATATGCCGACACAGCCCGCCGGGCGAAAGAGATCGGCATGGACTGCGTGGAGATCCACGGTGCCCACGGCTACCTCATCCACCAGTTCTATTACCCCGATTCAAACATCCGCACGGACCAGTGGGGCGGCAGCCTTGAAAACCGGATCCGGTTCGGTGTGGAGGTGACGCGGCGGATTCGCCGGGAGGCCGGCGCCGGTTTCCCCGTCATCTACCGGTTCAGCGAATTCCGCGTGGATGACCTGAAATACCAGAACCCTGGCTCCCTCGAACTGTTCCGGGCACTGGTCCCCGCGCTCGACGCCGCCGGGGTGGACATTTTCCACCCCTCGACCCACGACGGCCTGAAACCGTTCCACGACACGGACCTGCCACTGGCGGCTCACGTGCGGTCGATGACGAAAAAGCCGGTCATTGCCGTTGGAAAGCTGGGGGAAGACCCGGCCCGGGCGCAGGAAATGGTCGACAGGGGATATGCCGACCTGGTGGCGATCGGCAAGCCAATGCTCGCCGACGCCGACTGGGCGAACCGTGTCCGGGAAAACAGGGCACTCACGCCGTTCACCCCGAACATGCTGGCGCGCCTGTAGAACCCCACGCCGGGGCCCGGACTTTCCCGGCCGTAAGAACCCCGGTTTTCAGATATCGCTGGCCGCGTCGGCCCGGATGAACGAGACAAAATATTTAACGCCGCTGTATACCGTGAAGCCCGTCGCCACATATAGCAGCACGAGCCCCACGGCGTGCAGGTTCACGTCCGGAACGGGTGGCGGGCTGCCGGTGAAATCGCTCAGCCGGTAGTGGAGCAGCAGCAGCATGCAGGAAGCGAACTGGTAGACGGTCTTCGACCGGCCGCTCGTCGTGGAATTGATCCGGAGCCCCTGCTCGGCGGCCACCGCACGCAGTCCCGTCACGGCAAACTCCCGGAACATGAGCACCGACACCACCCAGCCCGGCGCCCAGCCATGCGGGACGAGCGCCACCAGCGGGCAGAGAAAGACGATCTTGTCAGCCAGCGGGTCCAGAAACTCCCCGAGCGGCGTCACCAGGTTATATTTGCGCGCCCAGTAGCCATCCAGCCAGTCGGTGAGGAAGGCGATGGTGAAAAGCCCCGCTGCCCAGGCAGCCTCGGCCGGCGTGGGAGGCAC
>CAZSFB010000440.1:0-2710 GCA_964606035.1 uncultured bacterium
GTCCGGGGTCGATCATTGACGTACCTCCGGCGGCCTGGGGCCGGTGTCAGCAGATGTGACGGGGGGCTGCGTGACTGCCGCCGGGGGCTGTGCCTCTTCGCCTCCCGGTTCCACGTCGAGACCACCACGGGTCCGGACCACCATTACTTCGTCCAGGTAGTCCACCCCGGCGGCCTCGGTGGCGGTCACCGGGATGACCAGCTCCATGCCGGGGTCTTCCACCCGGACAATGCGGGCCACGGGCAGTCCGCGCGGGAAGATGAGGCCAGAGCCCGCCGAAATCAGCAGGTCGCCGGGGCGGACATCCTCGGTGCGGCGTACACGGCTCACGAGGAGTCCCCGGCCGTAACCGCCGCCCTCGACGATGCCGCGGGCGCGGGTCCGGGCATTGTAGACCGGCACACGGCTCCGGGGGTCGGACAGCAGCAGGACGGTCGAGGTATATCGCCCCGTGTACCAGACCTGTCCCACGATGCCGTTCATGGAGACGACCGCCTGCCCGGTGGCGAGTCCGTCGGAATGGCCGCGGTCGATGATGAGCGTGGATTTTTCGTCGGCGACACCGATGATTCTGGCCGCCAGCAGGTCGCCGCCCAGGCTGTCGCGGAGTTCCGAGAGGGCGCGGAGCCTCTCGTTCTCATGGCCCAGTTCGATGAGTGCGTCACGCTCGGCGAGCAGCTGGTTTCTTTCGGCCTCCACCTGTTCAAGCCGCTCGGCCGCTCCCACGAGGAACAGGTAGCGGCTGGCAACACCGGCGACCCAGGAGGCGGCAGAAGCTGCCGTTATCTGGACCGCCGCTACGGTGTTGAGGACAAGGCCCGGAACCGGTCCGAGCCGGTTCATCCGCGCAGTATTTGTCATGAACACGGCGAAGGAGATGGCCGTGAGCATGGCGATGCGGTAGGCGGGGCGGTTCCAGAGGGCGAACATGGAAATCGGGCGGTCCCGGTCACACCTTTCCGCCGGTGCCGCCGCTGCCCGGAAGGGGGCTGGCTGAAGCGTCCCGGACTGGCTCGGGGGGTCTCCGGGGTGTTTAATTATCTCCGGCGGAAATCGCCAGCAACCGCGTGATTTTCCTTGGATTAACC
Source organism: uncultured bacterium (assembly GCA_964606035.1). GTDB lineage: Bacteria > JAGRBM01 > JAGRBM01 > JAGRBM01 > JAHCIT01 > CAZMGV01. The sequence continues at coordinate 1,089 of CAZSFB010000440.1, forward strand.
GGGGGCCGGTTGTCCCGGTGGAGGGGGGTTTGACAACCCCCGCTCCGAGCGGCCACTAGAAGCGTTCCCGGCATGGGCGGCCCTGCGGAATTCTCCGGAATCCTGGGGCCGTTTGCCACGGAAACGGCCTTTGGGGCCGTTCCGCTACTACTAAATAGATAAGGTCAGGTTCACCGTACTCATGGCGAAGGAAACCGTTGGTCAGCGTTTCAAGTCACTCGGAGCCAAGACCCTGCTCTGGCTGCTGGCAATCTCGTTCATTGCAGGCTTTCTGGTGGTGCCCAGCGTGGGCCGGTTCGGTGCGGGCGGAACCCGCGGGGACGACACCTTTGCCATCATCAACGGCGAGCACAAGATCACGGTCCGGGAGTTTCTGGAGACCTACCGCCAGATGGAGTTCCGGTACGAGGAGCAGTATGGCGAGCAGTGGGACCAGATCAAGGATTACCTGCTGCCGCAGGTGAAGACGAACTCCATTGACCGGCTCGTGTTCCGCTATGGGGCGGGTGACCAGGCGCGGGAACTGGGTCTCAGTGTGAGCGACGAGGAGATCCGGCGTCTGGTCCACGAGACCCCTGCCTTCCACGACGAGAAAGGCGTGTTCCGGGTGAACCTCTATCAACAGTACCTCCAGCGTCAGCGTCTGTCGCCGGAGAAGTTCGAGAATGATCTGCGCGAGGACCTGATCCGGCAGAAGCTCACGAACCTGTTCTACGACGGTGTACGGCCGAGCCGCGCCCAGGTGGAGAAGGAGTGGGAGGACCGCAACACGAAGATTGCGCTCGATTTTGTGTCGATCGGGATCGAGGAGATTGCCGGCACGATGAAGCCCACCGACGCGCAGATTACCGCCTACTACGGCCAGAACCAGATGGAGTTCTTCCGGCCGGAGCGCCGGGTGATCCGCTACGCGGACTTCAACCCGAACGGCAAGCAGATCCGTGACCGCGACAACGTGAAGAACATCGCCGAGGCTGACTTGAAGGCCTACTACGATGGAAATGCCGCGGAGTACACCTTCAACGAGGAAAACTTCCGGATCCGCGAGATGGTGGTGGCGTTCGACCTTGGCAATCCCGATGACACGGCGGTGAAGAAACTGTCCGACGACGAGAAGAAGAAGCAGGCCCGGGAGCTGATCGAGGCCGCCCATGAGCGTGTGGTGAAGAAGGGCGAGGATTTCGCCGCGGTGGCCAACGAGGTGAGCACCGACCGGCGCGAGAAACTCCTCAAGCGGGGCGGCGACATCGGTGTCGTGAGCGACAAGTATTTCAACAAGGACATCATCGAGCGGGCGAAGAAGCTGAAGCTGAACGAGGTTTCGGACATCTTCGAGTCATTCAATGCCTACCGTTTTGTCGTCGTGACGGAGAAGTTCGCCGCCGGCACCCGCAAGCCTTTCGACGACCAGAAGGATGCGATCCGCAGGAAGCTCTCCAACGACCGGGCCACGGCCATCGCCGAGGCCGAGTCGGCCCAGTACCTCGAGAAGGTGGCGAAGACCGGGGTTCCGGAGTCGTCCACCGAGGGAGGCCCGGAGATCACCGTGTCGGCCCCGTTCAGTCGCGGCGAGTCCGTGGCGGGCCTCGGACGCCTGACGGAGCCTGACGAGGAGGCCATCT
>CAZSFB010000441.1:0-2708 GCA_964606035.1 uncultured bacterium
AAGGCCGTACTTCTTGTACAGGAGTTCCTTCGGGTCCGACACCAGCGGGAACGGCGGGTTCTGCTTGCCCACGTATTCGTCGAAGCTCTCCTTCGGCGACTGGAACACCGCCACCACCTTCACCCCGTTCGAAGTGAGCTCGTCGTGGCGGCGGATGATGTCCCGCACGCGCAGGTTGCAGAGCGGGCAGGCGGCATAGCGGAAAAACGCTAGCCACACCTTCTGGCCCCTCAGGTCAGAAAGTTTCAGGTCCGGACCGTTCCACACCTGCGCGGTAAAATCAGGGGCCTTGTCGCCGGGTTTGAGCTTCATGCGGGGTCTGTCCTCAGTCAATGAAGAAATCAGGCATCAGCTTGGCGCCGGGGACGTTCGAGTAGTGGTCGAAGTCCTTCACGCCCTCGGCCCGGAGCAGGTCCTCGTCAATGAAGAACTTGCCCGTGCACTCGCGGCTCGGCTTGTTGAGGATGACATAGGCCGCATCGGCCATGATGTCGGGCTTTCTGGCGCTTTTCATCATCATGTCCCCGCCCGGCATGTTGCCGATGGCGGCCGTGGCGATCGCCGTGCGCGGCCACAGGCCGTTGAATGCGATGCCGTCCGAGGCGAACTCGCCTGCCATGCCAAGGACGCACTCCGACATGCCGAACTTCGCCATCGTGTAGGCGACATGCGGCCTGAACCACTTCACTTCCATGTTCAGCGGCGGCGACAGCATCAGCACGTGGGGATTGTTGCCCTTCTTCAGGAACGGGATGCACTTCTGCGAGCAGAGGAACGTGCCACGCAGGTTGATCTGGTGCATCAGGTCGAACTTCTTCATGGGGGTCTGGAGTGTACCCGTGAGGCTGATGGCGCTCGCATTGTTCACGAGGATGTCGATCCCGCCGAAGGTCTCGGCCGTCTTCTTCACCGCCGCCTCGACCTCCTCCTCATTCCGCACGTCCACGACGAGGGGGAGCGCCTTGCCGCCAGCCTCCTCGATCTCCTTGGCCGCCGAGTAGATAGTGCCCGGAAGTTTCGGATGCGGATCGGTAGTCTTGGCGGCGATGGCGATATTCGCCCCGTCTTTTGCGGCCCGCTTCGCGATGGCCAGGCCGATACCCCGGCTCGCGCCGGTGATGAACAGTGTTTTCCCCTTGAGACTCATACGCACTCCATCCTTGGATAATCGAACCCGTCCCGCCGCCGCCCGACTGGCGGCCCCAGGCCGGTGCCCGTTCGATTGACTCGTTAGTCAATCTTGACGCGCCAGGGCAAGAGGTACTGACCGAATCCTCCCCGTTTGCCTTCTCCCCCGGCCGCCTTCTACTCATTCGGGCACCTCCTGACGGATGGTAGAGAGAGAAAGAGGTGGCAATAGCCATGACAACGAGGATTTCCAGGATTGCGGCCCTGACCGTCGCGGCTTCGGTATTTTTCGCCGGTTGCGGCGACGGATTCGACAAGCGGCCGAGCGGACTTAAAGTGAAGGTCACCAAGGCCGGCCAGGGCGAGCGGGCCGCCATGAAGGGCGACCAGGTGTCGGTCCACTACACGGGCTGGCTCTGGGTGAACGGCAAGAAGGGCGACCAGTTCGACAGCTCCCGCGACCGCGGCAACCCCATCACCTTCACGCTCGGCACGGGCCGGGTCATCAAGGGATGGGACGAGGGCATCGAAGGGATGAAGCCCGGCGAGCAGCGGCTCCTCATCATCCCGCCGGATCTGGCCTATGGGCCCCGCGGACGGCCCAAGATCCCGGCCGACTCGACCCTGTTCTTCGAAACCGAACTCGTCTCGGTGAAGAGCGCGGAGGAGGCCCAGAAGGAACGCGAGGAACAGCGCCGGAAGGCGGAAGAGGAGCGCGCGAAACTCATGGCAGAGAACAAGAAACCCATCACGGTGGCCGACCCCGGCAAGTGGACCATCGAGGCGTCCGGCCTCCACTGGCAGATCACGAAACCCGGCAAGGGCGCGGTGGCCGAGCCGGGGAAAACCGTCTCCGTCCACTACACCGGCAAACTCTGGGACGATGGCAAGGCGACCGAGACCTTTGACAGTTCCGTGGGCCGGGGCCAGCCGTTCGACTTCCAGCTCGGAGCCGGCATGGTCATCAAGGGATGGGACGAGGGCGTCAAGGGAATGAAGGTGGGCGAGAAGCGCACCCTTATCATCCCGGCGGACATGGCCTATGGCGAGCGCGCCATGGGCCCGGTCATCAAGGCGTTTTCAAACCTCTATTTCGAGGTTGAACTGCTGGCCGTGAAATAAACCGTTTTCAGACCTGGAACCCGCTCACGCGGGGCTTGATTCGTTCAGGCCGGGGGTATTAATCCCCCGGCCTGAACCGTTTTCGGCTCTCGAAGGGGCGGCTACCCGGCATGGACACCAACGATCCCATCACCCGGCGCAATACCGGCGCTGAAATCACCCGCGACATCATCGACCCACGGATCCGGCTGGAAAGCACCGAGTCGCTTTCCCCGGCCCAGATCCGCGAGCTGGAGGCCCGCGCCAAGCGCGCCCGCCTTACGGCCATCGACGCCGTGGCCCGGGTCGGCGAAGACCATCTGGGCGGCGGGCTTGAGATCATTGACCCGCTCGAACTGGTCCTCTCGGTCATGGACCGGGCCAGGGGCGATGACTTTTTCATCGCCCAGGGGCACGTGGCAGCGGGCTATTTCGCGGCGCTGGCCCAGCACGGCTACATCACCTCTGAAGACGTGGTG
>CAZSFB010000442.1:0-2674 GCA_964606035.1 uncultured bacterium
CGGGTAGTCCGGGTAGATGAACAGGAACTTCACGCGGGCGGCCCCCCCGCAAGCCCCACAAGGTCAACCCGGGGGCGCATGTTGATGGGCTGCGTCGTCAGTGACACGGCATTGAAAACGCGCCACTCGCGGGATTTCGGATCAATGTGCGGCCGCCCCCAGTACACGGTGGCGTGTTCGGGGTTCGGGATGCTCGCCGAGGTCTGGAACACCAGCGTGACCTGTTTGCCCGCCCAGAGAGCCAGATCCACCTCGTACGGAATCCAGGTGCGGTCGCGGTCCTTCAGGCGCGGGGAGATCACGGCATCCCAGAACTTCTTCGGCCCGAAGGCGCGCGCCCAGAACGGCCGCTCCACGCCGACACTGAACCGGATCTCGTCCGGCTGGTGCAGGTCCCAGCAGGCCGCATCCATGCCGATCTCGAACCGGAGCACCGCGTCCTGCGGAACCGTGACGGACCAGGTGTACCGGGCCGGCGGGTGGGCCTTCAGGCACACCCGTGCCCCGGCCGCGAGCGTCACGATACCGAGCCCCGTGTGGCTGTCCGGCCCCTGCACCTGCACCGTGCCTTTGGGCTCCGGGCCGCCGAAGTCGTCGGCCATGTCGAGGAGGCTCCCCTCCCTCGCGGAACGGATCGCCGAGTGAAGGAGCACCTCGTAGAACTCAAGCTGCTTCCGGCGGATGTCCCCCGGATCGAGCAGGACGCCGTTGTAGTTTGCCGCCCGGCCCGGATCGATCCAGTGGAGGGGCTTGGCGAAGCTCTCCTCCTCGTATTTGCGGAACAGCTCGGTACCGGGCATCGGGTTGTAGATCGTCGCCTGGAGCACATCCGGCATCGCCTCGCGCAGGAACGCAAGCGTCCGGTCCACGTTCTCCTCGCGCTCGCCGGGGATGCCGTACATGTTGTTCAGTTTCACCCGGATGCCGCGGCGGCGGCACCCCTGGATCACCTCCAGGGCCTCCTCGTTGGTGAAATATTTCCGCAGCGTCTCCTTGCGGAACTTCGGGTCGCCGCTCTCGAAGCCGAACTCGATCCCCGCGCAGCCGGCCGCCTTCAGCTGGTCGAGTACGGTTTCATTCACGCCCTTGAAGTGCGCGCTGATCATGAACGGAATCCGGCACCGGCGGGCGTAGACCTCGCAGAACTCCGCCGTCCAGGGCCGGAACATGGTGAACATCTCGTCGTCAAAGAGCACCGACGTGAAGCCGTATTCCTTCCGCATCGCCTCCAGCTCGTCGCAAACGGACTCCGGCGAGCGGACCCGGAGGAGTTTCTTGCCGCCGTACATGTCCAGCAGCGCGGCGTTCGAGCAGTAGGTGCAGTGGTACGGGCACCCCCGCTGCACCTTCATCTGGAACATCCCGCCGTTCCTGCGCAGGATGTCCTTCATGTCGAAAACCGAACGGTCGGCCCAGGGAAGCGAATCCAGGTCGTCCACCGCCCGGCCGTGGCCCCGGTCCACCATCGCGCCGGAATGGTCACGGGTCCAGACGCCCTCGATCTCCTCCCGCGGGTTCCCGGCCGCAAACGCCCGGAGGTAATCCGGGAACGAGAGGTCCGCCTCGCCCACGAAGACCGCCTCCCAGAGCGGTTCAAAGCCCGGGGCATCCTCGAAGCCCTGCTTCGGCAGGAAGGTCGTGTGAATGCCCCCCACAATCCGCGGACCGATCCCCGCCTCCCGTGCCCAGCCCGCCATCTGGCGGATGAGCGGCCACTGGATCGACGTGGACGAGAAGGCGTAAAGGTCCGCCTGCGCCGCCCGGAGGCTTTCCACGAAAGCCTCCCGCTCCGGCATCAGGTGGCAGTTGGTGAGGCTCGTCTTCCAGCCCTCGCGGCGCGCCAGCGCCGAAAGCTGCCCGATCCCATTGTGATAGTGCGGGTCATTGCAGGTGCCGACGTTCGTGTAGATGAAGTGGACGCGCACGCTTTTTTCCCTGCCGGTTCCCGGAATCCTTCCCTGTCAGCCGGCCCGCCCGGCCTCCGGCGACACCAGCATCGGATCGCCCCAGTAGGAGGAACAGAAGTCCGGCGAACCGGCCGCCTGGGTCACGAATGCCAGCTCCACCGTCTTTCCGGACAGGCCCGAGAGATCAATCTCCACGTCATGCCAGCGGCGGTCGAACTGGTTTTTCTTCGGGTCGATCTCCTTCTCGAACAGTGTGCGCCGCCGGAACAACGACCGCGCCTCCACCCGGAACCGCACCGGATCGCCCTTGTCCGGCGACCAGACGGCCGGCGAGAGCGTCACGCCGAACCGGAGCATCGAGTTGGGTTTCAGCGTCAGCCGGTAACGGATCTCGGAATCCGGGTGGCAGAGCAGCGACGGCCGCTCGTCGGCATCCACGCGGACCAGCTCCATATTCACAAATCGCGGATCACGGGTCTTCAGCGTCGCCTTCGGCAGTTCCTCGAAAAAGTCGAAGTAGCTTCCAAGCTTTTTGCGCCGCTTCATGGCGTTCACCTGGCTCACCATCCGGCAGAACTCGTAATAAAGCTCCGTAAGCTTCTCCTTGGAGATCGTCGGCAGGTCCATGAAACCCACGTGCGAGAAGTAGTTGTCGTGCTCGTATTCCTTCAGGTATCCCTCCTGCACGCACACCTCATGGAGCTTCGTGCCGGGGAACGGCGTGAACTTGAAGACGAGCGAGTGGTCCGGGTTCGCCTGCCTCACGA
>CAZSFB010000443.1:0-2671 GCA_964606035.1 uncultured bacterium
AGAAGAATTCCGCCGGAACCGAGTGTTTTCTCGAACTCATCCCGGACCCTCAGTCCCGTCTCCACAAGTGGCTTCATGTTTCCCAGTTTTCCGAAAGTCCGTTCGACAATTGCCAGCGCAAGCGCAGGAAGGGTATGCCGTCTGCGGCCCGTGGCGAACCGGATAGTCTCATCCACAAGGTTCGGATCGCCGCCTTCGGTCATTACCCTCGCAAATTCAGGATTGCCGCCTTCGTGAAGCATGGCGCTCCAGATAAGGAAAGCGTTCCCGAAACGGGACGGAGAGAACTCGTGGATCCTCGCTCCCTGCCGGGCAAAGGCGTCGGCCGCCCTCCAGAGGGCATCGAGCTGCTCGCCGGAGGCCTTCGGCACCGGGAACGAAAGTCCCTCGCACACCCAGACATCGCTGAACTCCGTCCGTTCGTCCGAATGGCGGTAATCGCCGCCGGACATGAGCTCCAGCAGTGGCGAGAGATCTTCTGCAAAGCGGGTCATGGGACCCACCGTGCAGTATCGCCGCACCTCGCCCCGGGGTTCCGGTGCCTGGCCTGTCACCGGCACGAGTCCGCCGGTGCATTTGTGGCCGAAAATGCCGCAGAAAAAGGCGGGCATCCGGATCGACCCGCCCACGTCACTTCCAATCCCAAAAGGGGCTCCGCCCGCACCGTGGATCGAACCCTCTCCCCCGCTGGAACCGCCGGGGATCCGTTCCTGATTGTAGGGATTGTTGGTACGGCCGTAGACGAGATTGTCGCTCTCGAACCACATGCACATTTCGGAGATGTTCGTGGAAGCAATGGGAATACCGCCCGCTGCCCGGAGCCGGGCTACGACCTCGGCGTCGTCCTTTGCGATAATGCCCTTGCGGTAGAGTGATCCTGACGTATGGGGGGCACCCCTTGTGGCAATGGCCTCCTTCACCGTGAAGGGAACCCCCCAGAGCGGCTGGCTGCCATCAGGCGGGGTTTGCTTCTCCGCGAGTGCCTTCGCCTCCCGCCGGGCGTCATCATACCGGTTTGCCACGACGGCGTTCAGCTTCGGGTTCACCGCCTCGATGCGGCGGATATAGAAGTCCACGGCCTCTAGCGGTGAAACGTCGCCCCGCCGGATGGCCCCAGCCAGCCCGAACGTTGAAAAGGTCCCCAGGTCAGTTCCTGCTTTCACTACCACAGCCGGAAGGCTAGCCTGTCCGGATGAACCGGAAAACCATTTTTATAACAGGGGCAGCGGCAGGAATCGGACGGGCAACAGCCCGGCGGTTTGCCCGTGAGGGCTGGTTTATCGGGGGGTTCGACCTCGATGAAAGGGGCCTGGACACCCTGAAACAGGAGCTCGGAGCCGCCAACTGCGTCACGGGGCAACTGGATGTGACAAAATCCGGATCGGTGGATGATGCACTGGCCGTTTTCGCACGGGCCGCAGACCGGCGTCTCGATGTCCTGTTCAACTGTGCGGGGATTCTCAGTGTCGGACCGTTTGAGGTCATGGCCCGGGCCGCTCACCGCAAGCAGGTCGAAGTGAACGTGGCGGGCCTCATCGACGTCACCGTGGCGGCCTTTCCCCTGTTGCAAACCACCGCCGGGGCCCGCGTCATCAGCATGTCTTCGGCATCAGCAACCTACGGAATCCCGGATTTCGCTACCTATTCGGCCACAAAGCATGCCGTCCGTGCGCTCACCGAAGCCCTCAATATCGAGTGGAAACACCACGGCATTCATGTCTGCGACATCATGCCGCCGTTTGTGGATACCGGTATGGTACGGAACGCAAGCCCTTCCAAGATTATCAGGGGGCTGGGCGTCAAGCTGGTCGCCGAGGATGTCGCTGAAGTCGTCTGGGAAGCGGCTCATGGAGACCAGATTCACTGGCCCGTGGGCAAGGAGTTCAAACGCATGTGGGCGCTTTCGAACTTCACGCCGCGGGGACTCAGCCGGCTGGTACTGGAACGGCTGTACCGCTGAACGGACAACTTTCACCCCTGTGAAACGGAAAACGGCACCCTGAAGGGCGCCGTTTTCCTTTCAAGGCTTACACCCTGCCGGGGGATTGTTACGGAAGAACCTGGGTCGCAGTGACTGGCCCGCCCTGTCCCTGGCAGGTGAGCGTGTAAGTGCCCGCACCGCCTGGCGTGTACGGCCCAATGGTGGAAACTGCTACCGAGCCACTCAGAACGCCGCCTGAAAGGGCGCAGGAGGCCGCTGCATTCGTTGTCCAGTTGAGCTGCGTAGGCGACGAAGCAACGAAAGTCCGTATCCAGACGCGGTTGGGCGGACGGTGGCTGCCGGGGTCCACCGGGCCCACGTCGAGGGCTGCAGTGTCGCGGCTCGTGGTCAAGTTGCGCCAATCAGGCGCAGGGGGTTGTCGACGAGGATGCGATCACGCAGATCCGCCTGAGGAACGAAGGTGCACAGCGCATCCAGGAGGCCGCCGGCATGGGGCATTCGCTGCGGATCGAAGTAGCCGGTGTGGGGCCAATCACTGCCCCACAGAAGACGGTCCGCGGCCACCTCGACGAGGCGCTGTGCAATCGGCTGGACGTCCGCATACGGAGGCCCGAGCCGCGAGATGCGATCGGCACCAGTCAACTTGATCCATATATGCCGGTGAGCGGCCAGGTCCAGCAGCGCCCTGACGGGCGCCTGGTCCATCCCCAGGCCGGGGTCGATGCGGCC
>CAZSFB010000444.1:0-2661 GCA_964606035.1 uncultured bacterium
GGCTTATGTGGAGCTCAGAACCGTCCGGGCGGGTGATGCCTGCCCCCGCTGGCAGTCCGGCCGTCTGGACGTCCTACGGGGTATCGAAGTGGGGCATATTTTCAAGCTGGGAACCCGCTATTCGGAGCCAATGAACCTGACCTATCTAGCTGAAAACGGAGACCGTCATACCGTCATCATGGGAACCTACGGGATCGGTGTAAGCCGTACGCTTCAGGCTGCGGTGGAACAAAACCATGACAAGGATGGGATCATCTTTCCGCCAGCCATCGCCCCGTTCGACATCCATCTGGTCTGCATCAACGCGAACCAGCCCGAGGTCGTACAGGTGGCTGACCGGATGTACGACCTGCTGCTAAAAATGGGGGTCGAGGTGCTCTATGACGACCGGGACGAGCGACCGGGGATCAAGTTCAAGGATGCCGACCTCCTCGGTCTTCCCATACGCATGTCCGTCGGTGCCAAGGGCCTCAAGGATGGAAATATCGAATTCCGGGACCGGAAAACCGGTAAGACCGACATGGTGCCGCTTGCACAGGTCGAGGAGTTCGTGAAAACTCGTTTCAGACAATAATGGCTTCCGACGAAATCATTGTGGACGACCAGGGAGCGCTCCAGCTCTCCCCGGAAACGCTCGAGCGGCTGAACCTGGAACCCGGCCAGAAGATCCGGATCCTGTTCGAAGGCGATAACATGCTCGGCCTTCTAACCGCATCAGGGGCAATCCGGGACATGCCCGATGGTATCCCGCTCTTCATGGGCTCGCTGGCAAACATGGCAATCCCGGATGTGTTCAGCTTCCTGACCATGATCGCCCGGAGCGGTGTGCTTCGAATTTTCATTGAAAACTACGAGAAAGCTGTTTATTTCCGCAATGGCGAGATCATCTTCGCCGCAAGCACACATCCGGAGTCAAAACTCGGCATGTTCCTGCTGAACCGCGGTATTATTGACAAGCGGCAGCTCCGGGAGGTTGAAAAGGATTATTCCGAGGACAAGCGATTCGGAAAGCTCCTGGTGGAAAAGGGGTTTCTGACGACACAGCAGCTCTGGGATGCCGTCCGGGCCCAGATAGAGGAGATCGTCTATTCCCTGTTCACGCTGGAGTCCGGTGATTTCATATTCGTTGAGGGGAACAACTTCCTTTCCGAGGACCTCGCCGGCTTCTCTCTTTCTTCCCAGAACCTGCTCATGGAAGGTATCCGGCGCACCGACGAATGGGCGCTGATCAATGAAGATCTTCCCGACGAAAACGCAGTCCCCATTCTCGCAGACCCCCAGCCGGCGGCCCAGCCGGAAACCGACAGTGCAAAGAAAATGCTCCCGCTCGTTGACGGCCGGCGCTCGATCAAGCTGCTCGTCAAGCTTTCTCGGCTCGGTGAATTCGAGGGCAAACGCAGCCTGTACGAGCTAAGGAAGTCGAAATACATCAAAATCGCACGCGAGGATAGCGGGCCTAAAAAGGCCCGCGACTACCAGGCCGAATCCCGTGCCCTCATTGAGCGTCAGAACCTTCTGCTCCGCAGTATTTACAAGGAACTTGCCGACCGGAATACCGGTTTTGACCTGCACGAACCACTTCAGGGTTTCCTGAAAGAACTGGCCACGACCCGTTTCGCCGAAATCCTCCGAGGCGTTTCGTTTACCCCCACGGGTGAGCTGGAAATGGAGATTCTTCTGGCGAACCAGATGGCTGCTCAGCAGGGTGGACAGCGGGCCCTTGCCATTGAGGGACTGGGTGAGCTCCTCAATTTTGAGTTGCTGCAGGATGCCATGCGGGAGTTTACAAACTACGTGATCTTCACGATCCGCAACTCCTGTCCGGACAACATAGTTGAAGAAATCGTCCTGAAGATACGGGAACTGCAAAGCGGGGGAGGAGCCCAGTAGGGCTTCGGCGATTCTGGTGTCCGTCACCCTTCCCCGCCTCTGGATTGCCGCCGATGTCTCGACACGTGCAGATTTTGACTGGCTGGCTTCGGAAATGGCCGAGGTCGGTTGTGGTATAAAGATCGGACTTGAAGCCTATACGGCTTTCGGCAACGACTTGGTTCGTTCAGTTACCGGCAATGGTGCCAAGGTGTTTCTGGACCTCAAGTTCCACGATATTCCGAACACAGTTGAGCGGGCTTGCGCGAATATCGCCGGACTCGGAACATCTTTTGCAAACGTGCATGCCCTTGGAGGCCCGAAGATGATCTCCGGGGCTAGGAAGGGGCTCGAAACTGCTGGCGCAGACCGGCCTCGCCTTCTCGCGGTGACGATTCTCACAAGCCATAGCGCCGAAGAGGTCAGCAGGATTGGCCTGAACGGCACACCTGCAGAGCTGGTTCCTCGACTGGCTCGTATGAGCATGGAAGCCGGCGCCGACGGTGTCGTCTGTTCCCCCCAGGAAGCTGCCGTTGTCCGTAATGCGACCAGCCCTGACTTCCTGATTGTCACTCCTGGGATCCGCCCGGAGGGGTCGGACGCCAATGACCAGCAGCGGGTTGCCACCCCAGCCGCTGCCATCCGCAATGGAGCCACACACTTGGTAGTAGGCCGTCCGGTCACCGCTGCACCGGATCGTACAGCCGCCGCACTCCGGATTCTCGATGAAATCGGAGCGGCCATCGGCTGATCCAATTATGGCGATACTGAGCGGACTTGGAATGATGAGCG
>CAZSFB010000445.1:0-2651 GCA_964606035.1 uncultured bacterium
TATACGGAACGATGGACGAGGCGTTCAAGGCCGCGCAGGTCACGGCCCGAACGTCCAATTTCGGGGTATTCCAGAACCTGATGGTGAGGGCCGGCGGCTCGCTCATCATGTACCAGGTATCCAAGCGGATACTGAAAAAAAGGAACCAGACTGACGGGCACGCCTGGGTCCAGAAGGAACTGGACCGGTTTGAGGACTGGCTGGGCGACCAGAAATTCGTCTGCGGTGATGCGCCGACCCTTGGCGACGTGGCGGTCCACGGTGCCCTGAAGTGCATTGAGGAGTTTCCTGCGTTCAAGGAGGCGATGACACGGCCGAAACTCAAGGCCTGGTACGATCGCATGCAGAAACTCCGGGACGAGAATCGCGCCCGCCAATAGGCATTTGCCTTACGGGAATTTCATTCACGCTTAAGCGTATTCAGCGGATTGCCTTGGTAGGGTGCGATTCACAAAGTCGCGCTCTTGCCAGCAAGGGGGATCTGCTGATGAAAAGACTGAAATTTCTCATCGCTCATGAAAATCCCGTGTTCCGCAAGCTTGTGAAGCGTTACCTGGAGCAAAGGGGATGCCGGGCCTACCTGGCTGGCAGTGCCATTGAGGCAAGGGCCATTGCCAACCTTGAAACTCCTGACGTGGTTGTCGCCCAGGAAGGTACTCCGATCGAAGGACTCTGCGGGACTCGCGCCACGCCCCTGACCATCTTTCTGTCGGAAGACTTAGCGGTAGGATCGGACGAAACGTCCGGTCTAATCGGGCGAACGCTCCGGCTATCAAAGGGCGAGTTTATTGATTTACTCGCGCTTGGCGGGCCACTGCTTCTCGCCGTGCTCTTGAATTCGCTGCCGACCTAAGCAGCGGAGATGGAACTGCCGCCTTCGCCACGTGCCAAGACCCGGCGGGCAGGTTGTGGTTCCGCCGTCATGAACCGGTCATCAAGCTTGACGCCAACCAGAGACAGTGACGGCGGATAATTCTTTTCCCGAAAAATGTACCGCTGGTAGCACTTGTGGAAGTTCCCGGCGGCGCCGAGCTTCATGAATATCGAGTTCAGTCCGAACGTGATCCGGTTGAAGAAGATCAGGTCCGGTGGCAGGTTCATGTGCCGGAGCTTCATCGGATCCATGATCTCGCTGGCCTTGTTGACCCATTCCTGGGTGAACACGAAGGTCTCATCCTTCAGGAATGGGGCGCCGTGATAGCAGAAAAACTCCCACATCCAGTCTTTGTCATAGTCGGAGTTGGGGAGGACGAGCTTCAGCTTTCGGACGAAGCTGTGAAAAGTTTCCCGGTCACCTTCAACGAGGGCCCGGTTCATCCGCAGCAGGTCATAGATGAATTGGGGCTCGAAATACTTGATGCAGCCGAAGTCGATGAAAGTGATCCCACCGTCCTCATTGAAGATATAATTGCCCGGATGGGGGTCGCCGTTAAAGACGAAAAAGCGGTTCATTGACTCAAAAACAAAATCATTAAGCACATAGACGGCGAGTTCCCGTTCCCGGTGGTTTGCCTGAGCGAGGAAGTCATAAAAACTGAGGCCACGCTTGAACTCCTGGCAAAGTACCTTCTTGGAGGTGAATTCGGGATAAACCTTCGGAATCCGGATCAGCGGGTGCCCCTGCCACAGTTCATAGAAGACCTGCTGGTTGCGCATCTCCTGCCGGTAGTCGAGTTCATCGAGAAGCCTTTCCTTGAGCTCGGCAACGACGGCATTGGCATCAATACTCTTGTTCACTGCGCTAATCATGAACGCCAGACCCTGGGAGGCTTTCAGGTCGTTCTCGATGGCCGTATCGACGCCGGGGTACTGTACTTTTACCGCTACGGTGGTGCCGTCCTTCAGGTGCGCCTTGTGGACCTGTCCGATGGAGGCTGATGCGAGGGGTTCTTCATCGAATTGTTTGAAGAACCGTCCGAGATCACCTTCGAGTTCGGATTCAACCACCTGGCGGACCAGCTTGAAGTCCATGGGCGGCGCATCGTTTTGCAGGCTTTGAAGCATTGCTTTGGCTTGCGGAGGAAGGTTGTCGTTGGTGAATGAAATGATCTGGCCGAGCTTCATGAAGACACCCTTCATGCTGCCCATCATCTTGGCTGCTTCCTCAGCGGACTGGATGTGATACTGCTCTTCGAGCATCTTCTTGTGCTCACGAGAGGCAACAAGCTGGCGGATTCTCAGCCAGATCTTCCGGAAGACTGACTTCGTTACGAGCGTACCGATCTGCGAGCTCCGGGAGGTCATTGAGGTGGAAATGCCTGCTTCGTTCCGGTGTGAAACTTTGCGGAGATACCAGAAAGTGGCAGCCGCCACCAGAAATCCGAAAATCAAGTAAGTCAGATTGGTATTCATACGGGTCGCAGATTGTAGGTACGCGGCAGGGGAAAAGGAAGACAACAGGCGGCTTTAGTCTCTCCGGCGAAAGAGGAGGGCGGCCAGATAGCTGGCGAGAGCAGTTCCGGCCATTGAAGGTCCGGTCGGAAGGTCAAAGATGAACGACAGGTAATAGCCCAAGGCAGCCGACACGGCGCCGGAACCTGCGGCTAGAGCTGAAGCGGTCCTGATGTTCCGGGCGACAAGCAGGGCGGTCATGGCTGGAATTACCGAAAAGGTGAAAACAGCAAGGGCACCCAGGATCTTGGTCCCCAGGG
>CAZSFB010000446.1:0-2647 GCA_964606035.1 uncultured bacterium
CCCTCGGCATCAAAGATATCCTGATCAAAGAACGGGACCTGGATAAAAAGCTGTGAAGGTTCACGCACCCGCCGGATCATCTCGAGGTTTTTCTGCTCGCCAGCAGCCAAAATCTCCAGGTTCGCGTAGTTGTCTAGAAGATCTGAAACGAGATCCCCTACCCGCGCTCCGTAAAGTTTGAGCCCCTGGACTTCGGGAATACGATCCAGAAGAGCTTTCCTGTCGTCGGTGTTCTCCACCCACGCTAGCTTGAGAGGATCGATTGTTACACCAGGCGGCAAGTAGTTATTATGAACGCGGTTAACGATGAATCCACCAAACGGCATCTGCGACTCGCGAAGCTTGTCATAGAAATAACGAGTTTCAGTCAGCGTCAGTTTCGACGGGCTGGTTACCAGCAAGAACGAAGTCGTCGGCTGCCGTAACAATGCATCGACACCGTAAGCACGGCCCTTGAAACCCTGATAGTACCCTTCAAAAGAGCCGACAAATTCGCTGATATCCTTCAGCACATCGCCCCCAATGATCCGTTCCAGGACCTTGAAGACAGCATTTGTCCCGAACTTGAGCACTCGCATACCCATCCCTGGGCGTCCGCTACCCTCAGTGTAGGGTTTCATGAATGCATTCACGAACGTTCCGTCTTCAAGAAATGAAAAGAGCTTTTTGGGGGCTTCCAGGAAATCAAGGGCATGTTTCGTCGGTGGAGTGTCGAGTACCACCAGGTCGTAGTCGCCCTGCTGGTGGAGATAATACAGGCGCTCCATCGCCATGAATTCACCCGAACCCACCAGATGATTGGAGAGATAGTTGTATAGCCGGTTGCCAAGAATCCGATCCCGGGAGACCGTATCTGGAGCATATCGCTTGACCACCTCGTCCCATTCCCTTTTGGTATCAAGCATCATCGCTGAGAGGCTACCCTTGAACTGGATCCCGGCGGCCTCAAACTTTTCCCGGGGAACCTCCTTGATGGAGTTTTCCATGACATTGATCCCGAGTGCATTGGCAAGCCGCCGGGCCGGATCAATGGTCAAAACCAGCACTTTCTTGCCTTCAATGGCGGCCCGAAGTGCGATGGAGGCAGAGACGGTTGTCTTGCCGACACCGCCAGAACCACAGCAGATGATGACATTCTTCTGGAGGACATGACCCGCTAAGTGGCTCGACTCCATCATGTCGGCGCCTCCATGCTCATCAACCTTTTCTCAAGTTCATGGGAAAGGAACTCGATCGTCGTTTTGTCATAGGTCCGTGAGTAGATGTAGGGAAGCTCGATCGTGGCGCTGGAGAGCTTCCGGTAATCCTCCACGTATTTCCGGTTCAAATCCGCCCGCATCTGCTGGCTAGCAGCACTGGCAAGCACCGACATGGCAAGGTCCGGGCCACCAACCACTTCGGAGATAGCTTCTACCCCAGATGACGAATCCTGTACCTCCTGAAGCAGGTTTTTGAGTTCCCGACGCACCGGAGGCGGATGCACGGCATTCACTGCCAACATTCCGCGCGGGAGGTTCAGGTCCCCTTTCATCTTTTCAAGCAACTCAACCGTCTCATTAAATGGCATTTCCTCGGCGAGTGTGACGATGTGATACAGTGCCCGGCCTTTCTCCACAAAATAGTCAGCCATCTCTCCTGCGTGACGCGCCAGTGGGCCAACCCTGACTGCATTCTGGGTCTGACGTGCCAAGGCCCAAAGCGAGAGACCGTGGCCGGTCGCCGGTGAATCGATGATAAATACATCATAGCGGGACCGGTGCCCGGCTGGGAGTTGGCCCATATCCCATATTTTCCCGAGGACCACGAACTCACGGAATCCCGGCATTCCTTTGACCCAATGCTTGAGAAAGCTCTTGCGGAAAACCGCGTCGTACACAGCCTGGAACCGGACAAACCTGAGAACGTATTCTTCCATTGAAGAATCCGGATCTACGTTCTTGGCGAAAAGGTTGGGATAAACCTCAACCTCATTATATCCGATGGGAGGCACCTGAAAGAGCTGGCTCATGCGCTCTTTCACGTCCGTTTCGATAATGATCGTCCGTTTGCCGTGACGTGCCAGAACCAGCCCCAGGGCCGCTGACAGGCTGGATTTCCCAACGCCTCCCTTTCCTGTCAGCACCTGGAACCGGTGACTTAGAACCCAGTCAAGATAACTCTGTTTCGACATTCAGTGCTTTTGCAGATACCGACAAAACTTCAAATCATCTTGAAGGTTCTGTCACGCTGGCCTTTCCAAGAGAAATATCCAACTATTTCAGCAGGTTACCCGAATAAATACCGCAGCATTCCGCGGGAGCCGGGAGCCTAAATGCGGGGGGACGCAGTGTCAAACGAAAACAATACCCGTAAAGGCTCAAAGGACGCTGCCCTTGGACTCATCTTTCTCTTCGCTGTATTCGGCACTCTCTTCTACGTGATGAACCGCGGACAGACCCAAATTCGCATGGCAGAAATGAAATGTGACAATCTTTACCGCTCTGCATTAAACGATACTGCTGATCTGACCCCCGTGAAAAATTGTTACACTGAAATTTTCAGGCTTAAACCATGGAACCGCGAAGCAGCTTTCAAGGTCCAGTCCGTCGGTGATCTGGAACGTGAACGCACACACCCCCTCCAGCCGACTCCACTGTCTGAAATCGCT
>CAZSFB010000447.1:0-2636 GCA_964606035.1 uncultured bacterium
AGGTTGCCGCGTCGTTATCCAGCAGGTCCCGCATCAGGAAAAGAAGCGCCTGGGCGCGGCTCGCGCCCGCCGGAACACGCGGATTGATCGCCTCCCGGCTGTATTCCCCGAGCATGTATTTCAGGAGATCGGTCACACGGGGGAAGAACTCCGTGCCTGTCGCCGTGTTTCCGTCATCAGTCCACTGGAACAGCAGGTCGGCCATTGCCTGGAACGAAGGACTGTTCTGAAGCGCCTCACGGTGAGCCGGATTTTCAGGCACGATCGGGCACGGCGAGCCTTCGTCACAAAGGATCGAAAGTTCACCGGCAGTCGCCATCAGGAAACTTTCCTCGTTCAGGTGAACGAGTGCCTGAAGCAGGTCGTTCTCTCCGCCCGTAACCACCCCGTCGAGCGGCGAGACGGCCCCGGCCACATCAAGGCCGTCCTTGTTGCGGAATGAAAGAATGTCGCCCAGTTCCAACACCGGTATGTAGGCGTGGCCCACGGGTGGAGTGATCGCGAATTCGCAGCCCGCCGGACCCGTGCAGGCGGCCGCGCAGTCGTTGGACGGCTCGTAAGGCGGATTGCCGTCCGGCCAGATGACTGTGTCAGGATCCACGGAACCGCCGCCGCCCGGATACAGGTTACAGGAGGTCTGCAGGGTATTCGGGGAAAGTACGGCCACCACCGTGCGCGAGGTCCCGGCACAAGGACCGTCCATGACCAGCACCCGGTCTCCAGGCTGGACATTTGATTCGGAGCCAGGATCAACCGCTGACGGCTGGAACCCGTTCGGCACGGAGGTCGTGAGTGTGCAGTGATCCACGGCCGAAATGACGAGATCTGTTCCTGAGAGCCGGTTGTCGGTCCTCCCCTGCGCGACGGTATCCATCTTCACCCGGAAGGAGTCCTGGAAATCGAGCGCAGCCGACACGAGCGGCAGGATCCGGGTGATCTCTCCCGGCTCTGTCCTGAAACCCTGCGGCGTGATGCTCCGCGAGACGAGCAGATCTGTCAGGAACCGCGACATGCGTGAGGGGTCACCCTCCACCACCGGGCCGCCAAATTCCAGGTTTGCCCGCGCATAGGTCGCCGTCAGATCGCCAACATCCATCACACCCAGAAGATCATCACCTGCCCCGAGGTCCAGGAGCAGCCGCACAATATCCAGCCCGTCAGCCGCAACCGAGTCACCGGGGCTGTTTGAATCATTACTCTTCAGGAGTTGCCCGAGCAGCACGGCGAGATCGGTCCGGGAGGGAGAGAATGCCCAGGCGAGCGGGTTCGAGACAGGGGTGTCATCCGGATTGCCGACCAGTTCGGAAAGCCGGAGGTTCTGGTTGTACAGGACACCCGATATGGAAAGCTGATCCAGAAGCATTGTCGAAAGGCCGGTTGGATCGGACAGAAGGAGCGACAGGAGCGGATTTGAACTGAGCAGTCCAAAGGCGCCCTGGGCCAGCTTCGCTTCCTTCGTCAGGACGATGGCGAAGTCGATCTGGCTCACGGAGCTGAGGCCCACACGGTCGTGCGCCTCGGCCCGCATCCGGTAGGAAAGCGGCTGTCCCGGCCGGCAGGGAATTACCGTATCGCCATTGTTGTCCTGGCAGGAGAAGTCACAACGGACCGGCTGGGCCGGGACCACCGTCGGGGGCACGGTCTGGCCGTCAGTCAGTTCATAGGCCGCCTGCAGGAAACCCACCTGCGTGATCGCCGACACCCGGAACGGGATCGGGGAACCGCCGGGCAGCGAGGCGTCACACTGGTAAGCCGCTCCGGCGATATCGTCAGCATCGTCCAGGCTGGCCGAGCGGTTGTTGACCGAGAGGTCCGCGCTGGAACCCGGCCGCACGGTATCAAAAGGAGCGGTATCGTTGGAACTATAGAGGACAAACTCCTCTACGGGCGTTACCGGTGTGTTGCCCTCGCCGCTCGTGTCTGTGCGCTGGAAAATGACCACGGTGGCGGGGAGTGTCGGGGTGCCGCCGACAAGGCCACCAAAGAACATGCTCTGGTCGGTGAAGATCACCGCTGGCGAGGCGTTGAACATCTCGAACCCCTGAGCGACACCATTCACAGCAATAGAAGGCGGCATGGTATCCCGGATGACCGCGAAGGAGCGGTAGTTGCGGATACCATCGCCATCCTCAGCGACGAACAGGTACGAGTTCATTCCCTCAAGCGGCACATCGAGTGCCTTTGCCTGCCAGCGGAAAGGCAGCCCGACAAACATGCCCGCAGCGTTCTGCGGCAGGGCCTTGCCGAGGACGATATTGGTTCCAGTGCAGGGCTCCGGATCAGGGAGATCCTGGGCCACCGGGAGCGGCGGCGCAGGCACCCGGTCGCACTCGATCACGGTGTGCATCCCTACGTTTGCGCCTTGCGACGGGTTCAGGCTGGAAAGCGTTATCGAGTCACCACGCCGGAGATCCGCCTCACGCGGAATCGCCGGGGTAATCACAAAAACGTCGGCTGCCGTGACCGCTGCCGGAAGCGGTGGTTCAAGGTCAATGGTCCTGGTCGCGGCCACATAGTTCACGATCCGGCGCAGTTGCCCCACATTCACGCCGTTGGCGGCAGTGGTGAACCGCACGATGCTACCGTTGTAGATACCGTCGGTGACCCCGTCGAGAGTCGCCGGTCCATCAAACTGG
>CAZSFB010000448.1:0-2593 GCA_964606035.1 uncultured bacterium
TTGACGGACCGGATTACGTATTCCCGTGCGTCCCCATTCTCGATCCACACCACTTTTGCTTCGACCGCATAGAGCGTAATGGGGATGTCCGGGACAAGGGATTTGAAGCCTTCGAGGTTTTCATTCACCTGCAGGGTGTATTCCCAGGCAAAATCCGGGAAATCACCACCGAAATCGCCCCGCTCGATCTCGTTGTCCAAGGGCTTGTCGAAGCGGGCATCGATCTCGCTCATCAGGCGTCCGGCGAGCATCTGGGCAGTCTCAAGTGATCGCCGGTCGATCGTGGCCCGCAACCCTGTCTGGATCACGCCCAGCAGGGCCACCATCGCCATGGCCATGATGGACATGGCGACCACCACTTCAATCAGCGTGAACCCGGATGCCCCCCGGCGGCGCTGCAGACGTTTCACCGGCTGCCTCGCGGGACAGCTGCCCGAAGCCGGGAGGTCTCCGGAAACAGGACTTGAGGGTCGGCGCCCCCCGCATAGATTTCTGCCGCGCCGGTATTTGGATCCGGGACGAGGGAAGTGGCATCGCCAGTTTCATTGGTGAGTGTCAGGATGGCTTCCTCCATACCGCCGTCAGGATCGAACTGCAGGAAAGCCCTGCCTTCCTTGAATATGGAGCCTTCCACCCAGAGGGAGGTCAGGTAAACCCCGTCGAGTGGTGCCCGTAAACGTCCGAGTGGCGTGACCATCGGCTCGAAGCCGTCCTCGCCCCAGATGCTCACCCAGTAACGATTCTCTTCGAAATCCACATACAGACGCGTCGGACGCCGCCGGAATACAGCCTCTCCGCCGGCGAACCGGATTGCTCCGCCGAGCGTTCGGGCTTCGGCGCGCAGGTTGATCTCGGTCCTTTCGCCGACGTACGGGACCACGACCCCGAACATGAGGGAGATAACGAACATCACCACCAGAAGCTCGATCAGGGTGAAACCGGCTGCTTTGTAGAATCCGGAGCGGCGAAAGTTCGTTTTCATCCGGAAGGCGCCTCCCGGTTTCCCGGCAGTGTTGCCCGGTTCAGTTCTGCGTTTTGGCGTCGTCTGAACTGGTGATGTCAGCTGCCTCGCCTTCGCCACCTGCCTGGCCATCGCTGCCATAAGAGATGATGATGTAGGGCTCGCCTCCCGGACCAGGCGCCTGGTACGTGTAGTCGTTCTTCCATGGATCCTTCGGAACGGTGCGGGCGTTCAGGTAGCCCCCGCGCTTATAGTTCTTGCAGTTGCCGGAAGCTTCGCCAGTGAGTGCTTTCAGGCCCGTACTGGAATCCGGATAGGTAAAGCAGTCAAGCCGGTAGAGATCGAGCGCTGTCTGGAAACCTTTGATCTGGGTCCGGGCGGAATCCTGCCGGGCATCGGCGAGACGGCCAAATACGGCGACGCCGACGAGGCTTGCCAGCAGACCGACGATAATCACGACGACCATGATTTCAATGAGTGAGAAGCCGGCCTGCATGCGACGGCGACGGCTCTGTTTCCTGCGGTAAGTGTTCATGATTTCTGGTCTCCTTCGTAATGTCAGGCTTTGATAGCGCTAGTCATCTGGATGATCGGAAGCAGTACGGCGATCACGATAATCAGAATGACTACCGCCATGATGACGATGATTACCGGTTCAAGCAACGTGGTTAGGGTAGAAATGGTCTGGGAAACCTCATCGTCATAGGTGTCCGCGACCTTGAGCAGCATCTGTTCCAGTTCACCGGACTGCTCGCCCACCAGAACCATATGGGTCACGATTGGCGGGAATACGCCGCTGGCTTTCAGGGGGCCTGCAATGCTGGTCCCTTCCGAGATGCTCTCCCGGGCACTGGCGATGGCGTTCTCCAGAACAACGTTGTTAAGCACGTTCTTGGTGATGTCGAGTGCCTGGAGGATGGTTATGCCGCTGGTGAGCAGCGTGGAGAGTGTCCGCGTGAAACGGGCGATGGCGACTTTCCGGATCAGGGTGCCAAAGATGGGAACACGCAGCATGAAAGTATCGAAGGTCTCGCGTCCCTTGGGTGTTTGACGCCATCTCTGGAAAAAATAGATGCCTGTGCCCGCGAGGATGGCAAACAGCCACCACCAACTCACCAGCCCGTTCGAGACAGCCTGGAGAACCCGCGTGGGAAGGGGGAGCGTCTGGCCCTGGGATTCGAAGATCGTGAGGATCTTCGGCATTACGGCCGTCATCATGAACGCAACTACCGAGGTGGCGAGCAGAATGAGAATCGCCGGATAGATCATGGCGCCTGATACCTTGCGGTTCAGGGCGAGCTGGCTTTCGAGAAAATCGGCCAGACGCCGGCAGACCACTTCCAGGCTGCCGGAGCTTTCGCCCGACTGGATCATGTTCGTGTAAAGCGGGGGAAAAACTTTCGGGTGCTTCCGCATGGCGTTGGCCAGCGAAGAACCCTCATTCACCTGGTCCTTCACCTCCGTGATGACACGTTTCAGGGACGGACTTTCTGTCTGGTCGGAGAGGGCGTTGAGCGACTGGACCAGAGGAAGATGTGCGGACAGCAGGGTGGCAAGCTGCCGGGAGAAAATCACCACATCCTGCAACGAGATCCGGTTCTGGAACCGCTCCAGAAGGTTCACCTGAGAGAG
>CAZSFB010000449.1:0-2586 GCA_964606035.1 uncultured bacterium
CAGCTCCCAATGATTGCGACTGGCGGGAATGCCGTCCCCTACGGAACGAAGTGTTGCCCGGTCAGGAGATCGTTCGCCTGCTCTGCCCGAACCCTGCGAGCACCTTTGCCGACGACCACGTGGTCAACGTCACAAATAAGACCGCGGGTCGTGGGAAAACCAAACAAACCATAGAGGAACGCTTTCGCCTCTATGACCCCTCGTGGAACCTCTGCATGGAGACTCTGCAATTGCATAAAGAGCGTTGGTCGGACCCGCCCGGGTCCCGCTGGGTGTCCTATATCCGGCCTCACGACTGCTTTAAGATCGAGCCGAAGTCACGTTTGCGACAAAGGGTGACCGACCGAGGGTTTCAGGTGGTCCGCTATGCTCTCGATTCGACGGTGCTCCCATTCGTGACTGAAACATTACCGGTGGCGGAGGCGGCGCGGCGAACGCTAATGGGTATCTATGGTCGGCTTACGGAAAGAAATGGAATCCGCGGACGATCCGCAGCTCTCTCCGGTAAGGACGAGCAGGGTCAACCGCTCACAGCTCACCGCCATGCGTACTACCTCCCAACAGATGAAGACAACGATGGTCGGCTCGATCACCTGACGGTCTATGCCCAGGATGGTTTCGGCCTCGATGAACAGCGTGCATGCGATCATCTTCGGGAACTTTTAACAGGACGACCCGGAGAAGAGCACTATCCGCTTCGCCTTCTTCTCCTCGGCATGGGGACCTATCATGAATTCTGCCAAGGCCCATTGCAATCTGCGAAGATTTGGGAATCGGCTACACCCTACCTGGCCACGCGGTATGCCAAGACGAGGGGACGGAATCGGATTGACCTACGGTACCCTGCGGCACGTGCCTCCTTTCTCATCAATGATCTGCGGTCCCAATTGCGTTCGGCGCGGCCGGATATTGAAGGTGATGTGACAATCGAAGCCCTCTGGGGACGGTGGCGACCAATCCAATTCAAACGCTTCCGCCGCAAATCCAGTGACGATGGCGGCCGACGCCTTTCAGGGACATTCAGACTGATATTTCCCGAACCCGTTCGAGGCCCCATATCCCTTGGCCATTCCTCCCATTTCGGCCTTGGCCAGTTTGTGCCAGTGAGCGATGAGCGTAAGGCGTGAAGCGTCGTGGGGATGGAAAAGAAAGGAGAAGCACGCTGGAAGACGTGAGATCCGTAAGTTGAACACGTTCACTCGGATGGAGAATTCCCCCTTCAGCCAAGCGATCATATTCCTTGCGGGTCCAGCGGCGGGCTTGAATCACAGGTGATGACATGAAAAGGTTCTTTTTAATGATCGAAATGTAACAACCAAGCGGATCGGCAACAAGGCGATTCGCGGCTCATTGACAACTGAATAGCCGAAAGGAGGCATCATGAATGTAGAAACTGGTGAAGAAGCCGGTCAGGTGACGGAGGAACCGCTCATTCCGGCGCGCATGCTCAATGAATTTGCCTATTGCCCACGCCTGGCTTATCTGGAATGGGTGCCAGGGGGAATTCACGGATAATGCGGTGACGTTGGAAGGGCGGTTTCACCATCGCCGGGTGGATGCCGCGCCCAAACGGGCGCGGGAGAAGGCGCCGGACGAAACTATACCGGATGAACCGATTCACGAACGGTCGGTGTGGCTCTCGTCCGAACGGCTTGGGTTAACGGCCAAGATCGACTTACTCGAGGGCGAAGGAACCGCCGTGGCGCCGGTCGATTATAAGCGCGGCAAACGCCCGCATGTGGAGAAAGGGGCATGGGAACCGGAACGGGTGCAACTGTGACCAAGGGTTGATTCTCCGCGAACATGGTTACGAATGCGATGGCGGAGTTTTGTATTTTGTGGGTTCCCGGGAACGGGTCTCGATTGCCTTCGATGCCGAACTGGTGGACCTGACCCTCCGGTTGGCCGGGCAGTTGCGGGAAGTCGCCAGAGACGGCCGGATCCCCCCACCACTCGAAGACAGTCCGAAATGTATCCGTTGTTCACTAGCCGGCATCTGCCTGCCGGATGAAATCGGGTGGCTGGGGCAGACGGCCTCCACCAACGGCCAGAACGGACTTCGGCGGTTGGTGCCGCTCCGGCACGATGCCTTGCCGCTGTATGTTCAACAGCCCGGCGCACGCGTCGGGAAAAGCGGAGAGTGTTTAACCATAAAAGATCGTGACGGGGTGATCGGTGAAGCCCGCCTGGCGGAAACCTCGCAACTGGTGCTCTTCGGCTCCGTCCAAGCGAGCACGCAAGTGATTCAGGAACTCTGTAAGCGTGGGATTGCCATTTCCTATCTCTCGACCGGTGGCTGGTTTTACGGATTGACGACGGGCCTTCCTCATCGCAACATCGAACTCCGGCGCCGCCAATTTGCCGTGGCGGCCGATCCGCAACAGTGCCTCGTCCTGGCCAGACGGTTCGTGCAGGCCAAAATTCTCAACTGCCGCACACTGCTGCGGCGCAACCACCCCTCCCCGCCCGATTGCCTGTTGGAGCATCTGAAGGCCGATGCCCGGCACGCCGGAGAAGCACACGGCCTGGACGAGCTCCTGGGAATCGAAGGGACGGCTGCCCGCCGGTATTTCTCGGAATTCGGCG
>CAZSFB010000450.1:0-2582 GCA_964606035.1 uncultured bacterium
CGATCCCCTCGCCCGTTTAGACACGGAGATTGCTGCACTGGAAGCGGCCCTGGGATACCGGGCGCCTGCTACTGGAGACAACCCAAGCAGCCTCGACTGGCTGCTTCTAGCAGAACCGGGCTGATCTCCCCATATTCTATTGGTCCGGTGTTTTAAAAGGAAACAATGATGAAACCGACACTCGCTCTCACTCACGAATACCGCAGGACAACCCGACAAGTCATTCTCCTGACGCTTCTGGCGATGTTTCCCTTTTCTACCCTCGCCCAGAAACCTGGCAAACAGGACCGGCCGTCAGCCCCCCGGCAGGAACGCCCCGCCCCCCCACCGGCTGATGTCTCTCCGCCGGACATGGACAATACAGGTGCTGGGGAACCCGATGGTCCCGGTGGCATTCTGCGTATCCTCCATCGCCTTGATCTCTCCCGCGAGCAGCGCGTAAAAATCCACCAGATCGTGGATGAAGCAGACGACGACCGCATCCGGATTACCCGGAAAGCACGCAACACAGCCGATGAGATCAAGGCCCAGGTCCGCAAGCAGATAGGGAGTGTTTTCACGGACAACCGCAAGGACGAAGTCAACCGGATCATTGAGGAGGAATTGTCCGGTTCAGACAAGGATAAAATGGAGCAGCGGGATGAAGCCCGTGGAGATCGACGCCGGAAACCCCGCGATCGCCAGACGCCGGAGATGATGGGCGCCCACAATCGGCTGAAGGACCGGATCTTCAACGAGATACAGATGTCTGATGCCGAGGCGGAAAAGATGCTGGTTGCTTTCAAAGAAGTCCGGAAAACCGGAAGTGAGCAGGCGGAAAAGCTGCGCGAAGAACTGATGAAACTCCGCGACACTACAAAGGCAAAGGTCATGGCTCTGCTGACCGATGAACAGAAAAAGCAATTTGAACAGGAAATCACGCGATTGAAAGAACGCTGGCGGAATCGCTGATTGCTGGTACGCCTCCCGGAAACGGACTAAACCGCAGCGTTCCTGTGCTATAACCCTCCTATGGACATTGCTTGCCCATCCTGCGGAAAAAACATTTCGATCCCTGAGCCGATTGGCCGCCGGGATACATGCCCGCTCTGCACAGCCGATCTGCACACCTGCCGAAACTGCATCCATTTCGATCCCGGTTCCTACAATGATTGCCGGGAGCCTCAAGCCGATCGTGTGGTTGAAAAGGCGAGTTCCAACTTCTGCGACTACTTTTCCATCTGGCGGGACGGGAAGGGATCAGGGGTCAACCCCAAGGACAAGGCGAAGGCCGCCCTCGACAGCCTGTTCAAGAAGTAATCCGGGTATCCGGATCCGAAGCGGCCCCTCGAAGCAAAACCCATTATGTCCGTGGGTTTGCCACCCCCGGACTGTCCGGTTACAAACGGTCCTCCCGCCACCCGGAGCCAGTCCGGAACTGCGCGATGCCGTTTAACGGCCGAAGGAACCCCAGTGAGACAGACGACCTACCATATTCCCACACTTCGCGAGGACCCCACTGACGCGGAACTGATTTCCCACAAACTGCTACTCCGTGCCGGACTGATCCGGAAGCTGGCAGCCGGGATCTACGATTACCTTCCTTTGGGACTGCGGGCCCTGCGCAAGGTGGAGCGGATCGTCCGTGAGGAACTGGACCGGGCCGGCTGCCAGGAAGTGTGGCTGCCTGGAGTGGTCCCGGCCGAGCTGTGGCAGGAGTCAGGCCGCTGGGCGAAATACGGAAAAGAACTTCTCCGGATCAAGGATCGCCATGACCGGGAATTTTGCCTGGGCCCTACCCATGAGGAAGCGATCGTCGATCTCGTGCGGCAGGATCTTAGGAGCTACCGGGAACTACCGAAAAATTTCTACCAGATCAGCAGCAAGTTCCGTGATGAGGTCCGGCCACGCTTTGGCCTGATGCGCGGCCGCGAATTCCTGATGAAGGATGGTTATTCATTCCATGCCTCCTACGAGGACCTGGACCGCGAATACGAAAACATGCGGAATGCCTATACCCGTGTATTCGAGCGAAGCGGGCTGAATTTCCGGATTGTTGAGGCGGATACCGGTGCCATCGGCGGATCCTCATCCCATGAATTCACTGTGCTTGCGGACGCCGGAGAAGACGCAATCGCCTCCTGCAATACCTGCAGTTATACGGCTAACCTTGAAAAGGCCGAAGCCCGCGCAACGGATCCGGTCCCCGGAGCACCTGAGAAATCAAAGCCTGTGGAGGTCCACACTCCCGGTCTGAAATCGGTTGAGGAGGTCGCCGCTTTTCTCAAGATGACACCTCATGAGAAGATAAAGACCATGATCTACGAGACTGACAAGGGACCCGTTATTGCCCTTGTGCGCGGCGACGATACGGTCAATGAGATCAAGCTTAAAAACGCCTGCAAGGCTGACTGGGTACTTCTGGCCAGCGATACTGTGGTCAAGGAAATCACCGGTGCGCCGCCGGGTTTTGCGGGTCCCGTTGGACTCAGGAAAAATGCACCGGTCTATGCGGACTACACCGTCAAAACACTGGTTGACGCCGGATGCGGTGCCAATCGTGAGGATTACCACCTGATCGGCGTAAACCCGGGCCGTGACTT
>CAZSFB010000451.1:0-2562 GCA_964606035.1 uncultured bacterium
GAGGCCGGGGCCGCTCGTTTCCGTTTTCGTCGTAGCGGCCGCAAGTCCCAAGGAGAACAGCGCGGCCGCCCTGGCGAACGTAGGCGAGAAGTTTGTCCCATCGGTCATCCGACAGATAAAGGACACGGGGAAGCAGCACCGGCCTTTCAGGCGAGAACATCCCTTTGTCCTTCACGAGATCCCCGTCCCCCCACAGGACGAGCTCGTAGCTGAACAGATTTTCCCTGAGCCGCGCGGACGCATCGGCGAGCGCCCGGAAATGGGCCCCGGGTACTGAAAGAAAATCGAAGCTCCAGAAGTAACTCGGGAAGGAGAGTACGAGCTGCACGTCAGGGAGGCGCGTGGCCTGTGGCAGCGAGTGGCTTTCGTGCCGGTTCAGGAAATCCCGGAGATGGGCCACAGGCTCTGCGGGCGGGTAGTAGGCCCCTTCCCCCGAAAGCCCCAGGCAACTGTAGGGGAGCATGAAACTCCCGCCTGCCAGTTCGGCTTCGGCAATGAAATACTGCAACAGGTTGGTATCGCGTCTCTCCCGTGCGCGTTCCCTGAGCAGCGTTGCGAAGGCAATGTCCGGAACGCCGGTGACGGGGCGTTCCCCGGCCACGAGCCGCGCCACTTCGTGATAGAGCACACTGCCGTCTCCGGGAGGCAGCGAGGGCGTGAACTCGTAGGCTACGACATCCGTATACTGCGAGAGTGCAAGATGATGGGGGAAAAGATTGAAATAGTTAGCCGAGGTGAGGACCTTGCGTCCGGCTTTTTCCGCGCAATGCTGCGTATGGGCCACCAGTTCCCGGTGCCGCCCGACAATACTTTCCAGCAGCCAGCGCTTGTAGTCCCGCCAGTGGGGGAGTCCCCGGAAATATGCCAGCTCCGAGGGGAACCCTGTTCCCCGGCGGAGGGCTTCGGCCTGGAGATCGAAAACGCCACCTGCGCTGCCATGCTTCCTTTCGAGGTAAGCCCGCAGTGAACTCTTGCAGTTCGGGCAGAAATTCGCCTGCGTTGCCGCCGTCTCGATGGCGATAGCCGGTTCGTCAAAGTGAATTCCATCGAGCCCGGCTGCGATCTGCAACTCGATCATCTTCTTCAGATGTGCAGTCCAGAGCGGGCTGTTCGTGCACATGTAATGGTTCGTATACCGCAATTCGCCGGGCTGGTCCGTGGCATTCACCCAGTGGCAGAGACTCTTTTCCCCGCGGATACCCCGGCAGACGGCGGCTTCGAGGAAGTCGCCGCCGGGCATGAGGCGTCCGATCTCTTCCCATTCTCCGGCGGTATAGTATTCGCGGGCCGGACGCCAGATACCGGACAGTTCGCCACGATAGGACGCCGATAAACCCCAGGTATGGCCTCGGCCGGCCGCCTTTCCGAAGCCCGAAACCAAACGGCCGTCTTCGGTGATCTCCACCTCTACCTCGTATCCCTGTGCGCAGAAGATGACGCCAAAAAGAAGAATTGACCGCGCCCGGCAGGCGGCAAGGAACTCCCTGTCCGGTGGCCCCGCAGGATCCCAGGGACGCTGTCCGTAAAGCTCCGCGTCGAGATCGGCGAGGCTCACGACGCCGCTGCCCGCCGACGCCCAGAGCAGGGCCTCGGCCCTTCCGGCGGCCATCTCGTCAGCGACCTTTTCGTCCTTGCCCATAAAACAGGCGCAGATCGTCCGCCTGTCCGGGGGATAGAGCGAGCACATGGAGAAATGCCGCGGCGAGGACGGGTTGTCCTTCATGCTTTCATGCTAACACAGGGCCAATGCCGGTTTATAGAGAGAGGATGGTAGCAGCGATTCCTGTCTTCGGTCCCTCCACCCCGGCGGTCTGTCCAGGCGGGCCCGGCAGGGACAGGCAATTGCCGGGGCGGTCTTCACCGGGTAAAGAATTGCCGGGCCTGCTGCGGGAAGACCTCCCGCAGCAGCATCCCGTGAACCGCGGTACGGAAAACCCATGTCAGCCAGGCCAGAACATCTAAGTCCCCTGCAGAAGTCCCTGCGCCTGGCGGGAGCTTTCGTCCAGTGGCGCAGCATCAGTGCACCCTATTGTGATCTGTCGGGAAGGAATGTCCTTGTAACGGGTGCCGCCAGAGGTATCGGTGCGGAGATAACGCGGATTCTCGCCAGCTGGAACGCGCATGTCATGCTCACCTGCCGGGACTCGGCGCAGGGAGAGGCGTTGCGTACCGATATCCTGTCGGGGATTCCGGGTGCCCGGATCACGGTAATAGGCAACGCCGATACGTCCGATCTCGAATCCATGGCTGCCCTGGCGCACACGGTGAAATCCATGCTCGATGGGAAGGCCCTCGATGGCCTCATCCTCAACGCCGGGATCGCCGGAAGACGGTACAAGCAGAGCAAGCAGGGTTATGAGTCGCATGTTGCCACCAATGTGCTTGGACACCATTTGCTGGCGAATCTCCTGCTGGAGGATCTCGCGAGGTCGGCGAAGGCCAGGCTAATCTATGTGACCGGCGACATTTATGTCCTGGCGAAGGACTGCACACTGGATTTTCATTACGAAGACCGGCAGGCCAGTTATGCATATGCACGCTCCAAGCTGGGGGTTTCGTGGA
>CAZSFB010000452.1:0-2553 GCA_964606035.1 uncultured bacterium
TACGATGATCGGCCGGTTGGCGAGCATATGGGGACATATAGGCACCAGCTCAAGTGCTGGAATGGAAGGATGCAGAATGGGGCCGCCAGCCGCCAGCCCGTATGCTGTCGATCCGGTCGGCGACGCGATAATAATGCCATCACAGGCAAAAACGGTGACGGGTTTCTCGTCGATTGCCACATTGATATGGAGAAGCCGCGCCACCCCCCTGCGGGAGATTACCGCGTCGTTAAGGGCGAGCGACGCATGGACAGTATCGCTCCCCCGCAGGATCTGAATATCGAGCAGTGAACGTGAATCCGTCTCGAAATCACCTGCAATGACCCGGGAGATTGTATCAAGGGCCAGTTCGCTCGGGATCTCGGTGAGAAAGCCGAGACGACCGAGATTGATGCCCAGGATAGGGCAGCGTTCTCCGGCAACCATCCGGGCGGCGCTGAGAAGTGTACCGTCACCACCGAGAACGATGACCAGATCGACGCTTTTGGCAAGGGTCGTGTCGGAGACTCCACCCTCTACATCCAGGGCCTTTGCGTTATCCCGAGTCAGAAATACCCGGATACCACGGCGGGTCAGGTTTTCATGAATCTGTTTGCCGAGGGTAACGGCGCGCTGGTCCCTGGCCTTGATGACCATTCCGGCGCTGTGAATCTTGGAACTAGTTGCGGGCATTTGCTGTAGCTGTGCGTAACGGCCGGACTGGCCTTCCTTAGTTCCCCTCGTCGGGCAACAGTAGCACAGCCGGAAGCCACGTTTAGGGGGTTGCCGGGAAAATCCGGCTGGTTGTGGATATCTTCCGGAGGGTCTAGAAAACCCGGCATGGACCTGTTTGACCGGGACGAAAGGCCTCCAGAACCGGTTTCTGGCGGTGCGCACCAGCCACTCGCGGAGCGGCTCCGGCCGGCAAGCTTTAACCAGCTTGTTGGGCAGGCGGACCTTTTCGGCGACTCAGGTTTCATCACGCGGCTGCTTCGGACGGGGAAACCGCCGTCGTTGATTCTCTGGGGGCCGCCGGGAACTGGAAAAACCACCGTTGCCCGGATCCTTTCCCGGCAGTATGGGCTGCCTTTTGTCCACTTCTCGGCCGTTATGGGAGGAATGAAAGAGGTTCGGGCTGTGGTTGAGGAAGCCCAGGAAACTCTCCGAAGAACCGGAAAACCAACGATCCTCTTCGTTGACGAGATTCACCGGTTCAACAAGGGGCAACAGGACGCATTCCTGCCGCACGTGGAGTCAGGGCTCATCATCCTGATCGGTGCCACGACAGAAAATCCGTCCTTTGAGATCAATGCGGCGCTCCTATCCCGCTGTCGTGTGGTCACCTTTCAGTCTATCGCCCCGGATGAAATCGAGAAACTCCTTGTCAGGGCTCTTAAAGACCCGGATCACGGCCTGAACCGGCCGGAGCTGACACCCGCTTCGGAGAGCCTCGCGCTGATCGCGCAGATGTGCGGGGGCGATGCCAGGTATGCCCTAAACATACTGGAGACAGTCGTTGAGATTCTTCCCAAAGGGGTTGCCGCCATCACACCGGATGACATCCGGAGTGCACTGCAGCGGACCATGCTTCCCTATGACAAGGCGGGGGAGCATCACTATAACGTCATCAGTGCTTTCATAAAATCCATGCGCGGTACGGATCCCAACGCAGCCATTTACTGGCTTGCCCGGATGCTCGAAAGCGGTGAGGACCCGCTATTTATTGCCCGGCGTATGGTGATTTTCGCATCCGAAGATGTGGGGAATGCAGATCCACGGGCACTACAGGTGGCGCTGAATGTCTATGAAGCCTGTGAACGGATCGGGCTCCCTGAGTGCCGGATCAATCTGGCCCAGGGGGTGACCTATCTGGCCAGTGCTCCCAAGTCGAATGCCAGTTACGCCGCCATCAGCAAGGCGATTTCCGAAGTGAAAGCAACCGGTTCGCTTCAAGTGCCCCTGCATTTGCGAAATGCCCCCACCGGGCTGATGAAGGAACTCGGTTACGGCAGGGGTTATCAATATGCACACGATGCCGATGAGGGGATAATCCTTCAGGAGCACCTTCCGGAAGGGACGAAGGAGCGGGAGTTTTATTCACCCAAGAACGTTGGTTCCGAGAAAGAGATCGCTGAACGGCTGGACCGGATTGCCCAGTGGAAGGAAAAGAAACGGCGGGGGGAATAACCCGCCCGCCGCCAGGTCCCTGGTTCCCCTTACTGGTTCAATACGTAGGCAAAGATCAGCGGCGCAACGATAGTTGCATCCGAGTTGATCTCGAACTTGGGTGTGGACGCCGCGAGCTTTTCCCAGGTGATCTTTTCGTTGCCTCCAGCACCGGAATAACCGCCGTAGCTCGTCGTCGAGTCCGTAATCATGCAGAAATAACCCCACAGTGGGCAGTCCAGTTCCAGATCCTGCCGGATCATGGGGACAACGCAGATCGGAAAATCTCCTGAGATGCCTCCGCCGATCTGGAAAAACCCGATGGAATGCTTCTTGGTGGTCTCCATGTACCATTCCTTGAGCATCACCATTTGTTCAGGACCGGACCGGATCGCGCAGGGTTTTGTG
>CAZSFB010000453.1:0-2548 GCA_964606035.1 uncultured bacterium
CCCTCGACGCCGGTGACTTTCTCGAGTTTCTCGAACACAGCCTGCTGCGGCCCGGCGATCTCCACCGGCGGCGG
The DNA here is from genome assembly GCA_964606035.1 of uncultured bacterium. GTDB lineage: Bacteria > JAGRBM01 > JAGRBM01 > JAGRBM01 > JAHCIT01 > CAZMGV01. Next base: position 75 of record CAZSFB010000453.1, read on the forward strand.
ATGCGGCTCGTCGCCGCCAAGGATGGAGTCCAGCGTGGGCTCGTCCCCTGCCGGAGCCGGCGGGCGGCTCAGCGCGGGATTCGGTGGCCGGGGGGCGGCGGGCGGCCGGGTAGCACCCCCCTTCGGGGCTGCTTTTGCCGCCGGAGTGGAGGCGGCCCCACCGGACTTCAGCACCGACTCCCAGGCGGTGTTGCCCTTGGAGTTTTTCATGTATTGCCGGGCCTTGTCGAGCTGTCCCACTGGCTGAACCGTGGTCAGGCCCATCAGCCGCTTGCCGAGCATGACGATGATGCCTTCCAGCAGGTTCTGGACAAGATTTTCCTCGGTCAGGTCAAACTCGACCGTCGTGGTCGTGGTGTCCGCCCGGAATACCTGGAGGAGGTAGTTCCGGACATCCTCGGCAGTCGCCTGCTTCAGGTCCTGGAGAACGAGCTGCTTGCCGGATTTCGCCACCACCACCACAAGACAGTATTGCACTGCCCCGGCCGTGTTCGTGACGTTGACGACCAGATGCAGCTTTTCCTGCCCGGAGCCGCGGCTGATGGTTTTGAAGCGGATGTCCTGCACGAGGCGGATTCTTCTCCGTACGGATATAGTCAGGCGGCGGTAAAACCCTGATTTCCCGCCGCAGTCCCCCTGTTCAGGCTTCTGTAGATGAAGGCCCCTCCGGCCACCGCCAGAATGACAGAAATAAACTGGCTTGTCGACATCAGGCCACCCAGGACGGTGCCCCTTTCAATGATATCCCCGCGGAAGATCTCGATAACGTAACGCAACACGGCAAGCTGCACCATCAGGATTCCGCCCTTGACACCGTCGGGAAGATTTTTCCGGAGAAACCAGTTCCCGGCAAGGAACAGGGACAGCCCCTTGAGTGACATGAAAATCTGCGTCGGATACAGGGGTACGCCCTTGTATTCCGGATGGACAATGAACAGCAGTGCGCGGGGATCATTGAAGGTGAGCGTGAGTGGAAACCAGTCTGGCGCCGGGCGGCCGTAGTCGTCACCGGCAGCGATGCAGGCGAAACGGCCAATAAAAAGGCCCAGGCCCAGCGCGATCATCGCAAGATCGAAGGCCGCCGGGACATTCAAACGAATCTGCCGGGCCTTCCAGACGCCCAGGATCAGCGCGCCGAAAACACCACCGTACATCACAAGGCCGCCCTCCCAGAGCCGGAATATCCCCAGCAGATCGTCGCGGAACAGCCGCCAGTGCACGATGCAGAAAAGAATCCGGGACCCGGCGATGGCGCCAACCGTGGCCCAGAAGGCGATGTCCATCGCTTCATCAAAGGTGGAAAGCCCCCGGCGTTCCATCAGGCGGCTGAAATACCAGATTCCAACTCCAAGCGCCGTGGCGAGAACCACGCCGAAGGTGTGAAGGCGGAACGAGCCATATTCGAAGAGGATCGGAAACATCAGGCCGGTCAGTGCAACAACCGGCGCGGCAAATCAATGCACCGGTGGCTTTCTGAACCCCTTTTCACGGGACTTCACGAACCGGGCGGCGGTTCCCATCCAAGAAAACGCGCGGCCGGGAGCCTAGCGCCCGCTGTCTCCTCCAGAAGATCGAGGGAAAACCGGTCAAGCGAGGCAAGGATGCCTGGACGGGTTTTCAGACGGCTCCAGCGGGCGGGTGGCGTCCGCTTCAGGTAGTCGAAGGTGCTGATTTCCGCCGGAGAAACCCGGTCCTCCCGGGTGACCGGAGTACAGAACCCGCAGACAGGGCCACTCGCGGCCCGTGAAAACTTCCATGCGGTTTTCTGCAGCCCGCGGCCGCACTGGATACAGCGGCTGAAGTCCGGTGCGAGTCCCTCCCGGTCCAGCAACTTCATTGTCACTACCGGACGGACAAGGGCGGGGTCGAACTCCCGGCTGGAAATCAGGGCGATCCCCCGGAGTAACGTCGAAAACAGTTCCGGGACCGGGACTTCCGGCGGCGTAAACCGGTCAGCAAAATCGCACCAGAGGGAGATCGTGGAGAGACGCTCCAGGGAGAGAACCGGCGCGGGGCCTTCCGCAAGACCCGCCACCCGCAACAGCAGCACCCGGCCCCGCTTCGATGGACGCCAGCCCGCCATTACCGGATGGTAGAGGTCCAGCGCGAGCCCAAACCGCTCACGGGAAGCACGCGCGGCCTTGGCGGTGGCGACTACCTTTCCGTGGTTTTCAGTCAGCAGCGTGACCAGACGGTCCGATTCGCCAGCATCCGCCATACGGAGCACAATGGCACGGTCAACGATCTCACCAGCGCTGCCCGCTGTCCGTGTCTTTGCACGCACGGTCCCGGCGGAAACCATCTTCAGTTGAGCCCCCGCCGCCATCGGCTGTGAATCTCTGCGGAATCCAGGCCGTAGACCGACCGGAAGGCGGCGTCGGTTTCCATTCCGGCGGCGTAGGCATCCACAAGATCAGACAGTTTCCGGGGCGGGAAGGTTGTCCGCAGAAATGCAACGAGCGAGTGAGACTGCC
>CAZSFB010000454.1:0-2532 GCA_964606035.1 uncultured bacterium
AGCCATCTTCTTCAGCCTGTTCAGACGGTCCTTCACATCCTTGTAGTCGTAGGCTTCGGCCACGACCTGCTCAAAAATATCGATGGAGCGATCAAGCTCGCCGGCTTTCTCAAGCAGGGTGCCGAGCGTGTAATAGCTCTCGTGATTCTCGCGATTCACCTTGCTCCCCTGAAGGGCGCGCTCAAGGGAGCGGATACCCATGGAGAGATCGCCCTTGTCCACAAACAACCTTGCAAGCAGCGTCCGGGACTCCCTGAATTCTTCCGAATCCTCCGGAACCCGCTGGGCCAGCGAAATTGCCTTATCAATCCGCCCCTGACTGGAATGGATATTGGCAGCATCGAGCAGTTTCCCCGCCCGCTCAAGCGCATTCGCCTGCCGGGTGGTCTCTCCAGCCTTTTGCCATGCATGGGCCGCTTCCTGAAACTGATCCAGGCGCTCATAAATCTCCGCCGACTTTTTCCAGTTGCCTAAACCGGCAAAAACATCCGCTGCACGGGCGAAGTCACCGCCCCGCTCAAACAGTTCTGCGGCCTTTTCCGGCTGCTGGAGCTGCAAGTGGATCTCGGCGGCCCTGACCGGTTCACCAGCGGCTGAATACCAGCGAGCGGCTTCGACAAGTTCGCCACGGCTATCAGCCCCGGTCGCACGCTGCATGGCGGCATTCTCCCGGTCCCCCAGTGCTTCATAAACCTCAGCAGCGATCTCGTGCTCTCCGCCAAGGGCACAGGCTTCTGCGAAGGCAGGCGTCGGCTTCACCTTTCCGCCAGCCCCCATCTGGGCCGCCAGTTTGTTGAGTTCGAACTTGAGAGCCAGGTCCACCGCCGCCTGGATCTGGTTGTTCTGCGTGTATACGCGGCAGACCTTGCGGACGGTGTTCAGGGCGTCAGCGGGGAAAGGTTCCCCCGGAATGTGGCCCGTCGCCTGGCGGCGGAGATCAGCTTCGAGTTCTTTCGCCTGCTTCAGGGTCAGGGTCTTGGCAGTACGGAGCGCGGCTGATGCCATCGTATCAAGTCCGGCTTTCCGGTAGTCATCCACAGCCTCATGTCCGAGGTTCGCCTTCTCCAGGACTTCCGCGGCCTGCAGCGGCTCGCCCGCTTTCCGGAACGCCTCGGCGGAAGCCCGCGGATCACGGTCTTTCAGGAGAACGCCCAGTTCCTTCCAGCATCCGTTATCCGCGAGAAGTTTCCGGGCGTCTTCCGGCTTTTCCATCCGGACCAGCAACTTTGCTGCCTCCGGAAGCAGCTTGTTCTGTTTGTACAGCTTCAGGGCTTCGTCGAACTTCTCAAGCTGCTCAAGGAGCATCCCGGCCTGCTGAAAATTACCGGTCTTCCTGGCGAGCTTGATCTCGGAACGGATCTGCTTCTGATAGTTGCCCTTGCTGCCGCCTCCCTTGCCGATCACCTTGCGGACGACCAGCAGGAGTACAAAAACAACGATGCCAAGCCTGACTGCCGGCATGTTGATCAAATCTAGAATCGCGTTCATCCGTCTCGGTGCTCCCGGGAAACCACAGTATCAGTTCGGATCGGCGCCGTTTTTCGCTGCACCACCGAAAAACATGAGCAGGCTGACGATCACGACGACTATGACATTCTGTGCCAGAACGACCCAACCGTACTCGTAGGGAACCTGCGGGATCAAGACTGCGCCCAGCCCGGTGATAATCTGGAGCAGGTACAGGAACAGGACTGCTTCCGGAACGGACATGCCAAGGCGCACAAGCCGGTGGGAAAGATGGTTACGATCTCCCTGGTAGATCGGCTTACCCGCGCGGATCCGGATGACAATCACCGACAGGGTATCGAATATGGGGATGGCGAGCACAAGAACCGGCAGGAGGACCTCAAGTGAAACCGTATCCTTGCCATACACATAGCTTTCAATAACGGTCATCGACCCCAGGAAATATCCGATCAGCAACGAACCGGCGTCACCCAGATATATCCGTGCTGGATTCCAGTTATGAGGAATGAATCCGGCCACAGAGCCGGCAAAGAACGAAAGAAGACAGGCGACAAGCCACTGGCCCTGGGTGACGGCAATGATCCAGAAGCAGGCCGTGCTGATCACAGCTATACCGGGCGAAAGGCCATCCATGTTGTCGAGCAAATTCATCGCATTGGTGATTCCGACGATCCAGATCACAGTCACGATCTGGTCAATGCCCCGGACATCAAAGATCTCGATCCTGACACCGCTGCTGACCACAATAAGGGCTGCAGCTACCTGTCCGAAAAGTTTCAGCCATGCCGGGAAGGCGGCACCCTTCCAGTCATCCAGAAGTCCGACAACAAAAATGACCGCCAGTCCGGCCGACAGTGCCAGCAATCGTCCACCAACTTGTGCCATCGGACTTGGCGCCCGGATTTCCAGCGGGAAAAACCGGGCGCTGAGCGTCCGCCCGGTTGCGGTGCCGAGCCCAACATAGGCGCCTGCAAATGCAATCGCCATTGCCGTCATGACCGCTGCACCACCAAGATATGGGATGGGTCCCCGCTGGGCTTTCCGCTCGCCGGGCTGGGCGGTGCA
>CAZSFB010000455.1:0-2519 GCA_964606035.1 uncultured bacterium
CAAGGTTCTGGAGCGACCCGAGCACATTGAAGAGCCCCATGGGAAGCATGACGGGAACGAGGTACTCATAAGTGATGGGGTGAGTCAGTCCGGCGATCAGGTCGCCGATAACCGGAACCGGCAGGTGGAATCCCGCCGTTTTCAGGGACTCACCGATGCGGGCGGCGGAGACGGGTGCGTCGGGTGACCCGGTAGCGGCAAGAATCCAGGCGGAGAGCGATCCCAGCCCCACGGCCCAGGCGCCGCCGGGGATCCGCAGCGGCATGCGGGCATGGGAAAAGTAGGTTGTGAGGATCACGCCAAGCGGGAGCAGGGCCACGAGCGGCGACTGGAAAGTCCGGATGGCAAAATCGATGGAAATAAAGCTGATGGCGATTCCAGCGAGCGTTGAAAGCAGGGCGGCTCGCGGGGTGTGGTTCCGGATGAAATCGCCAGCGAATGCCCCTGCAGTCTCGAATATTGCCGACGCGAGGCACGAGGCAAGGCCGATCTGCCAGGCGAGCCGTGCGGCATCCGGCGGAGCCATCCCTGACTGTTCCGCGCCGAGCTTGACGGGCAGCATGACCAGAAACACATAGGCGAACAGCGAGACGGTATTGATGCCATAGGGAAGCGCGGTGACATCCTGCCGGCCGGTCGCCCTGGACGCCTGCTGCGCCTGCCAGGAGTAGTACAGGTTTCCAGCCAGGATGGAGACGGCGGCACCCGGAAGGATCGTGCCCAGCACGAAACCGAGTTCCATCCCCACCACTCCGGTACACAGGGCCAGAATCAGGATGAACTGGATCAGGTTATCAATGGCGAGGCCGAAAAAGCCGTCAATATCACCCGCAACGAACCGGGGTTGTACGGGGTGAGCGTCACTCATCGGTTCACTCCGGGAGTCCGCTGGCCGGGATGTCCTTCAGGCGGGGATAGTTCCGGTCCTTCTCGGAGAGAGCAGGATTTTCGATGGGCCATTCGATACCGACATCCGGATCGTTCCAGATGAGTCCGCCCTCATCGTCGGGGTGGTAGTAGTCCGTGCACTTGTAGAGAAAGTCTACCGTCTCCGACAGCACCGCAAAGCCATGCGCGAAGCCGGGAGGGACCCAGAGCTGGCGGTGGTTTTCCTCGGTGAGAACGGCGCCGTACCACTTCCCGAATGCGGGAGAACCGCGCCGAATGTCCACTGCCACGTCAAAGACCGAGCCGCGGGTCACCCCGACGAGTTTCCCCTGCGGGTGGCGGATCTGGAAATGGAGTCCCCGGAGAACGCCTTTTGAGGAGCGGCTGTGGTTGTCCTGTACGAAAGGTCCGGTGATTCCCGCCTCGCGGTAGCGCTCGGCGTGGAAGGTTTCCTGAAAAAATCCGCGAGCGTCACCGAAAACCTTCGGCTCAATGAGAATTACTCCGGGAAGCGGTGTCTGGATCACATTCATGAGTTCCGCACGTCCGTCTTGAGAATGTTCAGGAGATACTGGCCGTAGCTGTTTTTAGCGAGCGGAGCAGCGAGTCTTTCCACCTGGGCGGCCGTGATGAATCCCATCCGGTAGGCGATCTCCTCCGGGCAGGAGACCTTGAGCCCCTGTCGCGCCTCGACAACTTCGACAAAATTGGATGCCTGGAGCATGGATTCATGAGTGCCGGTGTCGAGCCAGGCGGTACCGCGGCCAAGAAGTTCCACCTTCAGCCGTCCCTGCCGGAGATATTCCCGGTTCACATCGGTGATCTCGTACTCTCCACGCCCCGACGGCTTCAGCTCTCTGGCGATCCGGACCACGCCGTTGTCGTAGAAATAGATTCCGACGACGGCATAGTTCGATTTCGGGGCGGCCGGCTTTTCCTCGATATCAATGGCGTTGCCGTCACGATCAAAACTGACGACGCCGTAGCGTTCTGGGTCACGGACGTAGTAACCGAAGACGGTGGCGCCGGAGGTCAGACCGGCGCACCGCTGGAGCGTCTTCGCCAGGCCGTGGCCGTAGAAGATATTGTCACCCAGCACGAGGCAGACCGGATCGCTCCCAATGAACCTTTCGCCGATGACAAACGCCTGTGCAATACCTTCAGGTCTCGGCTGCACTGTGTAGGAGAATTTCATGCCCCACTGGGAACCGTCGCCGAGGAGCCGCTCGAACAGCGGCAGGTCCTGTGGTGTGGAGATGATCATTACTTCCCGTATCCCCGCCAGCATGAGCATGGACAGGGGATAGTAAATGAGCGGCTTGTCGTAGACTGGAAGGAGTTGCTTGCTCACCGAAAGGGTGAGCGGATACAGGCGGGTGCCGGAACCTCCGGCCAGTATGATCCCTTTCACGGTTTTTCGCGAACCTCCCCGGCTGTGTTCATCATTTGCGCTGAGCGTATGACAGCAGCCGGGTTGCCGCAAGCGCGGGGGTCAGGCGGATGGAGGTGTCTCCGGACCCGCCGCAGGTGAACCGCCAGCAGGGATGCTGGCGGAATGCAACGGCGGAGGCGTGGCGTGTGTGCTGGAAACAGGAAAATGGTGATCCTGATCCGGTCCCTCTCCAATCCAT
>CAZSFB010000456.1:0-2515 GCA_964606035.1 uncultured bacterium
CCCCCAAGCATCCCAGAACCCAATCACCTACGTGAACTGCTAAACAGAGGCTTCCCCGGCCACCTGGACGGCCGCCTTCTGGCCTCCTCGCAGGCAAATACCAGGCGTTCACGACGTACCTGGATGCAAAAAAGCCGGCTCGCCCACGGCGTTACTATCCAACGCGCCCGGTACGTCCAAGGTTCCACAGGTGGCGTAGGGGTCGTGTAGGGTCGCGCCCACGGGCTCCCGCGACAGCGGCTCACCAGACGTACGTCATTGGCGGTGTCACGTATTTCGCGTGGTGGTTTCACCACAACCACGTAACTCCGGGGCCGATGGCCTCCAATTATCCCTGAAAATGCCGTGCTTCTGGGCCACACCAGACGCGGACCTCCCGATTAAATGCGCGATTACTCCGTTGCGCACGTTCAGCCCATTTTTGTGCAAATGGTTCGTCGTTAACTTGGTTCAGCAATGACCGGCGGAGACCCGAACCGAGTGTCTGCCCAAAAAGATCATTGTTGAGCAAACCTTGCGCATGAAAAGATCATTTTTGCTCAGTCCGGAATTTGCCAGAGATTCAGCAGGAGCACGGGCGGTTAAGAAATTTCCTGATTTTTGGCCATTTTATTTCCCTCCCCTTTGGCCGCATTCTGATCTGGAGAAAGGACGAGACACCCATGGACCCAACCGTCACAGAGAAACCACCACAGCTCTCCCCGCTCGCCCAGGCGATCTATGCACGCCTCCGGCAGCGTTCCGCGGCCATCCCCGCCGCATCGAGCTTCATCTACGAAATCCGGGCGATGGTTGAATCAAAAGGATATGAGATTTCCGGCGATGAGATCGGCCTCGCTTTCAACGAACTGGTCCGCGCCGGTCTCGCCCGCATCAAGGTCCGCAAGGACTACATGGGGCTTATCCCGCTCAACCGCTTCCGGGGCGTGAAGTTCGAGTAGCCACACCAACCGAAAGGACAATGTCATGCAGAACAGCGCACTCAACCTGGTCGAATCCGGACTCGTCCGGATCAGCGATTGCTGCCGGTTTCTCGGTATCAGCCGCTCCACGCTTTACGAAATCATGGACGAGGGGAAACTCCCCTACGTGAAGATCGGCCGTTCGAGGCGGATCCCGCAGCGGGCGATGAAAGAGTTCGCGGCAAGCCGGCTTGTACCGGCCAGCGATTCGCACACCGGATGATTCCGGGTTAAAGTGCTTGGTTAACCTGTCCGGGAAAAGTTCCCGGCAACTACGGAGTCCAGTCGTGGCTAGACGGCGCGGTAACGGCGAAGGATCGATCTTCCAGCGGGCGGACGGCATCTGGTGCGTCACGCTTCCGGTTGGTTACGACGGCAGCGGCAAACGGCGGCGGCGCACCGTATACAGCCCTACCAAGGCTGAAGCCCTCCAGCAGCTTCTGGAGGCCCAAAACCGGGCGGTTTCGGGCAAGCTCATGGCACCATCGCAGATGACGGTTTACGACTATCTCAAGACCTGGATCGAGGACACCGTCCGGACCTCCTCGGAGAAATCCACCTACGCCCTGTACGAAGTCATCGTCCGCACCAAGATCATTCCGACCATCGGGGGCTTAAGGATCAGCAAGGTCGAACCGCTCCATATCCAGCGGATGCTCTCGGAGCTGGACAAGCAGGGCGCAACGGCGCGGACCCGGCAGGTCGTGCTTCAGGTAGCCAAGCGGGCTTTTCGGGATGCCGTCCGGATGCGGATCATCCCCTACAACCCCGCCTCTGAAATCGAGCGGCCCAAGCACCGCACTAGGGAAATGAGCGTCCTGACGTTTGCGCAAGTCGCAAAGCTGCTGGAGACGGTCCGCAACGACCGGCTGTTCGCCCTGTACGTTCTGGCAGTGACTACCGGGATGCGGCAGGGAGAACTGCTGGGGCTCCAGTGGCAGGACATCGACTTCAATGACGGTTCGCTTCGCGTCGTCCGGCAGCTCGGAGACGTGCGAGGGGAGCTTTACTTTACCGAACCCAAGACCAAGCGAGGCAAGCGGTACATCTCGCTCCCGCAGGTCGCGGTCGCGGCTCTTCGCGAGCACCAGATGAACCTGGGCCGGGAACCGAAGCCGAACGAAATCGTTTTCACGGACACTCATGGAGGACCGATCCGCCGGAGCAGCCTGAGACGCAACTGGTTCGACCCGGCGCTGAAACGAGCCGAACTGCCCAAGATCCGTTTCCACGATCTCCGGCACACCGCAGCGACGCTCCTGCTGTCGCAGAATCTCAATCCCAAGATCGTGCAGGAACGTCTCGGCCACACGCAGATCGCCACGACGATCGACATCTACGGACATGTGATTCCGTCGATGCAGAAGGAGGCCTCAGACCGACTTGATCACCTCTTCACCGGAGAGAAAACCCAACATTGGCTACAAAATGGCTACAGTAAGCGCGGAAAACCGGCTCCCCCGGAAGGGGCTGGTCCTGTAAGTGCCGGAAATGATTTGGGGGGATTTGGTCGGGCTGGAGGGACTCGAACCCTCGACCTCTTGCTCCCGAAA
>CAZSFB010000457.1:0-2510 GCA_964606035.1 uncultured bacterium
GAGTTTCAGCCATCCACGGTTCTGGTGCCGTTCGGCGGCGGGCGGCAGCCTTAGGCTGTCCTGGAGCAGCCATGCCGTGGGCGTGTCCCCCTTCTCCCTCAGTTCTGCCGGAGAACCGCTGAAGAGGAGCTTGCCTCCGGCCTTTCCGGACGCCGGTCCCAGTTCCACGGCCACATCAGCCGACTCGATCACCTCGCGGTCGTGTTCCACCACCACCACCGTGTTCCCCTGGTCCCGCAGCCGGTGAAGGATCCGGATCAGCCGCTGAGTATCCCTCGGGTGAAGGCCGATGGACGGCTCATCCAGCACATACAGGGAGCTGGTCAGTGCGTTTCCGAGCTGGTTCGCCAGCAGGATACGCTGGTATTCGCCACCCGACAGTGTTTTTCCGAGCCGGTCGAGCGTGAGGTACCCGAGCCCCATCTCCCCCATGCACTCCAGCCGCTGGCGAACCTGCCGGAGCGGCTCGGCGGCCACCTGCCGGTCCACCTCGCCAAGTCTCAGGCCGTCCAGCCAGCAGATGGCCTGTTCCACTGACAGGTGGCAGAAACCGGCAATGCTCAGATCTCCCACCCGGAACCGCAGTGCTTCGGGCTTCAGGCGCGCGCCCCTGCAGACCTCGCAGACCGACTGGCTCTGGTAGCGCCGCAGGAACACGCGTACGTGGAGCTTGTATTTAGAACGCTCGGTGGCCCGGAAGAACGGAAGAATACCCTCAAACTTCGGTGTACCTTCCGTGATCTTCCGGCGATGCTCCTCCGGAAGGTCCTTCCAGGGTGTGCGGACATTGATCTTCGCCGTCCGGCAAAAGGCGACAAACCCTTCCTGGAGATGCCGCCAGGACGGCTTCGTCCAGGGCTCGACGCATCCCTGCGCAATGCTGAGCTGGGGATTCGGCACGTACAGCTTTTCATCATAGGCGAGGATGTTTCCGAAGCCGTGACACTCCGGGCACGCTCCGAGTGGTGAACTGAATGAGAACAGTGCCGGCCCCGGTGACGTGAAACCCTCTCCCGTGTCAGGGTCGTGCAGGTCCGAACGGTAGCGGCGGGGCTCCGGTTCCCCTTCCACCGAAATCCAGCATTTCCCGCCGCTATTCCGGAACGCTGCTTCAACCGATTCCGACAGGCGGCCCGCGATTCCCGGCTTCAGGACGATCCGGTCCGATACCAGTGCGATTTCCTTCGCCGCCTTCCAGCGGTTCGCGGCATCCGCCGACTCCACATCCAGGGTCTCGCCGTCCACCCAGAACCGCAGCCGCCCTGTAGCGAGCAGATCCTGGGCACGGAATGGTGGCCGGTGTTCGCCAGCGAGAGGTTCCAGAATCGTGAGGCGGGAGCCTTCCGGCAGTGCACCGAGCGCCTTCACGATGGATTCGGGGTTGTGGCGGACAGCCTCGAGGCCCGTACTCTCGCAAATGATCTTTCCGGTCTTCGCCCAGAGGAGCCGGAGGTAGTCGTATATTTCCGTGAGTGTCGCCACAGTGGAACGGCTGTTACGGACCGGGTTCCGTTGCTCGATGGCGAGTGCCGGCGGGACATTTTCCACCGCATCCACTTCAGGCTTTGGCATCCGCTCGAGGAACTGCCGGGCATAGGTCGAGAGGCTCTCAATGTAGCGGCGCTGACCCTCGGCGTAGAGCGTGTCAAAGGCGAGCGAACTTTTCCCGCTGCCCGAAGGCCCGGTCACCACCGTCATCCGCTTCAGCGGTATGTCCAGATCGAGCGCCTGTAAATTGTGTTGGCGCGCACCCCGGATATGGATATGACCTGCCGCCACGCCGGATCAGTCCCCTTTTTCCCTGAGCAGCCGGTCAGCGGCGGACAGGTCCTCCGCGCCGGTGAGCCGGAGAAACACGTGCTCCAGGTTTCCGGACGGATCGTTGGCACGCTTCCGGATCTCATCCAGCGTACCGGTGGCCACGATCCTTCCATGCTGGATGATCGACAGCCGTTCACAGAGTTCTTCCGCCACCTCCAGCGAATGGGTGGACATGAAAATCGTCACCCCTTCGGAGGCAAGCCGCAGGAAAACCTTTTTAAGAAGCCGCGACCCCTTGGGATCCAGTCCGACAGTCGGCTCGTCCACGATCAGGAGACGTGGCCGGTGAATCAGCGCACCGGAGAGCGCCACCCGCTGTTTCATGCCATGGGAGAAACTCTCGATCATGGCGTCAGTCCATTCCGTGAGCTCGAAGAAGTCGAGCAGTTCTTTTGTCCGCTCCCCGATCGCCGCCTGTCCCACGCCATAGAGGCCGCCCACGAACCGGAGATACTCCCGTGCCGTCAGTTTTTCGTATAGAAACGGCCGGTCCGGCACAAAGCCCGTCACCTGCTTGGCCGCCTCCGGTTCCTTTGCCATGTCCGCGCCGCAGATCGTGATGCTGCCCTCGGTGGGATAGAGAAGTCCGATCAGCATCCGGATCGTTGTCGTCTTTCCAGCGCCATTGGGACCGAGAAATCCGTATATCTCTCCCGGCTGCACATCGAAAGAGCTATTGTCCACCGCCA
>CAZSFB010000458.1:0-2504 GCA_964606035.1 uncultured bacterium
ACCGTCCCATGTGCGAACGGCAATGCCACAGGAGGCGTCAGTCAGGCTTTCTGATGCGGCTCCTTCTGGAGCAGGCACAGCTGCAGGGAATATAGCACCGGACGGCCGTACGCAGCTTGATATCCAGTCGGCAAACCGTGCCACGGGCCGGTACCGTCTTGAGTCCGAGGTAGGGGCTGGTGGCATGGGTGTTGTTTACCGTGCTTTCGATACGGTCCTGAACCGGCCGGTTGCCTACAAGATGATGCCGACTGACTTGAAGTCGCATCCGGAAGCCGCAAAGTTTTTTATTGATGAGGCCCGGGCGACGGCGCAGCTGTCGCACCCCAATATCGTTCATGTCTATGACTGTGGCGAGGATGAGCGCGGGTATTTCATCGTGATGGAATTCATCGAAGGGGAATCCTTCGACAAGGTGCTCCGGAAGAAGAAAATATCCCTTCCGGGGGTCATCAATATCGCCCAGCAGGTGGCCAGCGCGCTGGCACATGCACACAACCGGAAGCTCATTCACCGGGATCTCAAGCCCTCAAATCTGCTCTGGACCACGGACAAGAAGGTGATGCTTCTGGATTTCGGGCTTGCGCGGGCCCTGAACGAGCTTGGGAAAGTCCGGACCCGGGTTTCAGGAACCCCATACTATATGGCGCCAGAACAGGTCCGCGGCGAGGAACTGGATGCCAGGTGTGATCTGTATTCCCTTGGTGCAGTCCTGTTCGAGCTGATCTGCAACCGGCCGCCGTTTACCGATGGTGATATCGGTTATCACCACAACCATTCGGTACCGCCGGACCCGAGAAAACTGCGCCCGGAAACCACTCCCCAGCTCGCCTGGGTGATATTGAAGCTCCTTGCCAAGAAGCCTGATGAACGGTTTGCCTCGGCTGAGGAGCTCATGAATGCGCTGAAACAGATCCGGGACGGTGGAAATCCAGCGGGCTTTGTCGAGCCGCCGGTGTCCTGAAAATACCGGACTCAGTTTTTCGGGAACCGAAGCGTGAAGGTGGTTCCCTTGCCAGTCTCCGACCGGAAGCTGATCTGGCCCTTGTGCTCATCAATGGTCCGTTTTACCTGGGCGAGGCCGAGACCGCTTCCGTGTTCCTTGCCGTGAGTGACGAACTCCTGGAACAGGCGGTCGCGGATTTCCGCCGGTATGCCGGACCCGGTATCTGAAAACTCCATACTGACCCAGCCCGGCTCTTCTCCGGTTCGAATGGTGAATGTCCCGCCGTCAGGCATGGATTCCTTGGCATTCTTGGCAAGATTGAAGATAGCCCGCTTCAGTTTTGACTCATCCACATGGATGTTGCCCCGGTAACCAAGGTCGGTTTCTATTTTTATGCCTGCTTTCTGGAAATCCTTTTCGAGGAAATAGACGATTTCCCCGATGAGGGCTCCTGCTCCAACGCGTTTCAGGAGCACATCACTCCGGCCCTTCACGAAATCGAGCTGGGCGCGGATCATCTGGGTGAGGCGGTCCACTTCCTTGCGGACGATTTCGGAAAATTCGGTACGATCCTCGGGAGCGGTTTCGGGCAGCGCCATCAGTTCGACAAATCCCACGATGGAGGTCATCGGCGTCTGCATGTCGTGAATCAGGCCGGAAACGGCCCGGCCGACTGTCGCGAGCCGCTGGGAGGTGGCCTCACGTTCCCGGAGCAGGGTCATGTGGATCGCCTTGGCGATCTGTCCGGAAATGAGAGTGAGCAGTTTCACGTCCTCCTTGTCGAATATCCTGGCGCCGGCGTCCCCGGCGGCGATCTTGTTGATGATCTCCAGTGCGCCAATGGTCCTGCCCTCGACCTTGAGAGGCACACAGACGATGCTCTGGGTCGGAAAACCGATGCTTTCCGCAATGTCCTTGCGGAACCGGTCATCCAAGTAGGCATCCGAAACGAGAAGCGGTTCGCCATTTTTGGCCACCCAGCCTGCAATTCCCTCGCCCAGCTGGACCTTGAACTTCTTCACCTCGGCTGCCTTATCGCCCAGGGCGGTTTTGAAATAGAGGTTGTTCGTGTCTTCCTCGATCAGGAGGATGCTGCCCGCCTGGCCGCCCACAAACTGGATCGTCCGCTCCATGACTGAATCCAGGAGGGTTTCAAGTCCCACTGCCCCGGAGATCATCCGCTCCAGTTCGAACAGCATGTCCAGTTCCGCCACCCGTTCCTGGAGCTGCCGGTGCGTCGCAGCGAGCTCGGCGTTCCGGGTCTCCAGTGCGGCGTAGAGTTTTGAATTCTGGAGGCTGATGGAGGCCTGGAAGCCGAGAGCGTCGAGCACTTCCTCGTCGTCGCGGGTGAACGGCCCCGTGCGCTTGTTCAGGACCTGCACGACGGCGATGATATTGTCGTCGTGGTCGCGGAGCGGCATGCAGAGGATGTTCCGGGTCCGGTAGCCAGTCTGCCGGTCCACTTCCGGGTTGAAGCGGTCGTCCTGGTAGGCGTCAGGAATATTAATGGTATCGCCCGTTTCCGCCACGTAGCCCGCGATGCCCTTGCCGACCGGCA
>CAZSFB010000459.1:0-2477 GCA_964606035.1 uncultured bacterium
GTAGCGCCTTTTCTCGCCGGTTTGTGAGGAAATCCTGGAATCGCGAGTTGGTATTGAATGGCGCCTGCAGAGCGACATTTTTTCCGGAGTCGCGTTCCTTCTCGATTCGTTTCAGCATCCGGATGTAGTCCCGGTTGGCAAAAATTTCCTTGTAGTAGGCGCTTATCTTCATGAGCGGCCAGGTCCCGCCGATCAGCGCGTTGGAGAGAGTAAGGGTTTCGGCCCGTGTGTGTTTTGCGAGTTCAGGGCGGAGCCAGTGCCTGTAAAACTCCCGGTAGGCCTTAAGGCAGCCCAGATAGAGTTCTGACGGAGTCATGTTCTTCGGCCAGTAGACCACATGCTGTACGTCATAGAGCTCCCAGTCCTTGATAAAGATCCGGCCCTCGGAATCCATCTCCTTGAACAGGCCGGTTCCGGGAAATGGAGTGAGAGGCATGAATCCGGCGATGATGCACCCGCTCTTCGACGCAAATTCCCAGGTCGCCTGGATGCTTTCCTTCGTGTCGTAGTCGGATCCGAGCATGAAGAATCCATTGACGAGAATCTTCTCCTCCTGCATTTGGGCGATACAACGGCGGATGGACTCCGATGTCTGCCCCTTCTGCAGGCTCTTGAGTGTATGGGGATTGATCGACTCAAAGCCGAAGGTGGCAAAAAGGCAGTTCGTTTTCCGCATCAGCTTGACCAGTGCCGGGTCGGAGGCCACGTCCGCGCGCATCTGGGAGTGCCAGCCCATCCGGGGGACCATCTTCTGCTCGAGGAGCCCTTCAAGTAGTTCCCGCATGTAGTCTCTGTTGCCAGCCAGCGAGTCGTCGACGAAGAAAAGAAACTGTCTGTCAGGATCGAAGTTGCGGTGCAGTTCGGCCAATACGCTTTTGGCGCTCCGGTAGCGGAGTGTGCGGCCGAACTCCTCGGTGATCGAGCAGAAGTTGCAGTAGGCGGGACACCCGCGGGTCGCCTGGACCGGGTAGATGGTGTTCTGGAGGGGATGCAGGACAGGGTTGTACCAGCCCTCGATCAGTTTCCAGTTGGGATCCGGCAGTGCGCTCAGCTCAGCGTTCGTGAGGAAGGGCCGCTCCGAGTTGTGGATCTTGCGGCCGTCCTTCCAGTAGGAAATCCCCAGCACCGTATCTGGTGACCGGTGACCGGTGATTACTTCGAGCAGTTCGGGAAGGGTTTTCTCCCCTTCGTTCCGGCAGACATAGTCGGCGTGGTCAAGACATTCGTCGGGGTTCAGGGTTGCGTGGGCGCCGCCCATCATGAGTGGCTTTCCCATTTTCCGGATCCTGTCGGCGATCCGGTAAGCCTGCGGCGACCAGGAGGTCTGCGTCGAGATCCCGACCACATCAGCGCGGTCCACCATCCACGTTGCAAAGGGCGTTATCTGTTCATCGTATATGTGGACCTCGTGCCCCTGCTGCCGACAGATCTCGCCGAGAAGCTGGAGCCCAAGATGCGCTGTGCCGACCCCCGGCATCCGGTGGGTCGAGAAGTTGCCGGTGTACCGCCGCCGGTCTGGATATATAAGTGTTAGGCGTAGTTTTCTGCTTGGAGCGTGTGTCCTTGTCTGGCTCTTGGCGGTTCCCCTGTCTTTTCCGATTTCTCTGATTTCGCGAGCCATTTCGACCTCCAACATTCTATATTTCTTAGCCCTGACCGGTTAGCCAGTCAGTGACATGGGTGCGTCGTTCCCGTCCTTTGGCTAACAAAATTGTCAATAATTCCAGTTTATTAAGAAGCTTTTGTCACGTACCTGCCGCCAAGCCTTGCTGTAGACAAGTATGTCTTTATCAGACGTGACAGGCACTATTGCTGATATGATGGCTGTCATATAGAAATAACTTGCTGAATATTGAAGAATGTTGGGATTACAGATTTTTTACAGAATTATCTGCGGTGGTAATGCCTTGCAAACGACAGCGCAGCGAGTGGTGTCAGCGGCAACATTACCCATCCGGGGTCCACTGTCGCCGTTCGGCATCGCCAGGAACGTAACCGGAGCGTCTTGTATGGTTGCCAGTTTAAGCAGCCGCAATCCGGCCGTTTTCGTGGTGCCCCCGGACGGAATCGAACCGTCACGGCCGTGAAGCCAGCGGTTTTTGAGACCGCCCTGTCTACCAGTTCCAGCACGGGGGCGCGTGACAACCGGGACTCCGCCGGGTCCATTTCAAGAACGGCGGCGGGGTCACGAGGCCGGTTTTCAAGCACAGGATCGGTTGAACAGTCAACGCGGGGGTGTATCAGGTCCCGGGCGCGTATAGAGCCAGGCCCACCAGATGAACGCTGTCTGGAATGGCAATCGGAGCCATCGGCCGACGGGGCCGGGTTGCGGCAACCATTCGGGCAGGCCCGTGATCTGGACATTGTGGGTCGCCATGTAGATGTTGGCCGGGAATACGGCGAGGAGCAGGGCGATCGTGCCCCAGGCAGCGAGCCTCCGGGTTCTTGGAAAAATCAGCCCGGCTCCGCAGGCGATC
>CAZSFB010000460.1:0-2472 GCA_964606035.1 uncultured bacterium
TTCATTCACTTTTCCGGGTTGTCTGCCCCGTTTCATGACGCTATAGAGGCGGCCAAAACGAGGACGAAATCGACCCATGAATATCTTCAGTTGTTCCAGCAGCTTGCGGCTTTTCTCACTCACCCTGACACTCGGATTTCTCGCCTCCTGCGCCCTGTTCGGATACCCCAAGGTGAGCCCTGCCCCGGACCTGAAGATTGAAGTCACGGCCGAAAAAATTGAGCGGGGCCGCTACCTTGCGAACAATGTCGCCGTCTGCATTGACTGCCATTCCGCCCGCCAGTGGGATCACTTCGCCGGACCGGTTGCGCCAGGATCAGAGGGTCAGGGCGGCGAGAAATTCGGACGGGAGTTTGGTTTCCCCGGCGACTACTACGCACCGAATATCACCCCCGCGGCCATCGGCCACTGGACCGACGGAGAGATTCTCCGGGCCTTTACCTCGGGCGTAAGCCGTGATGGCCGGGCCTTCTTCCCGGTAATGCCATATCCAAACTACGGAAAAATGGCGAAAGAGGATGCTGAAGCCATCGTTACCTATATCCGCACCTTGAAGCCGGTTGAGCACACCGTCCCGCCGTCCGAACCTGCATTTCCGATGGGTATGATCCTTCCGACCATTCCCCGTGATCCCGAATTCCGCACCACCCGGCCTGATCCATCCGAGGGGCTGACCTATGCCGAATACGTGACGAATATCGCTTCCTGTATTGACTGCCACTCGAAGGCTATACGGGGCAAGCGGGTGGAAGGCATGGAGTTTGCCGGCGGGTTTGAATTCAAGACCCCTGACGGCGTGATCCGCTCTGCCAACATTACCCCGGACAAGGAAACCGGTATCGGTACCTGGAGCCGTGCGACATTCATCGCCCGGTTCAAGGAACACGACCCGGCGCGCGGTCCAGCCCGGAAGCTTGAGTCCGGCGAACTGAACACCCCGATGCCCTGGTCCATGTATGCGGGAATGACCGAGACCGACCTCGGTGCGGTTTATGACTACCTGATGTCACTGAAGCCCGTGTCGAACGCCGTGAAGAGAAACGACTGAGAGAGGGCGGTTCAGTCGCCCATGTTCTTCAGGAAAAACCCGGCCCCGAGGATGCCGGCAGCCACGTAAAACCAGAAGCTCACAGCGGGAAAACCAAACACCCCGTAGTCATCGAACTGGAGTGCCAGTGTTCCCGATACGGCTGACGCCGACGCCATGAGGGCGTACATGTTTCGGCTCTGGACGCGGGAGTAGCTGCGCTGGAAATCACGAAACTGGGTGAGCTCGATATTAATCTGGGTCTGTCCCTTGCGCAGGTCCTCCAAGATCGCCTGGAGAGTCGAGGGCAATGACGAGAGTATCTCCCCAAAGTCACGGGCGGAATCATATGCCCGTTTCAGCAGCTTCTCCGGTTTGTACCGCTCCTTCAGGATGGCCATGATGAACGGTTTGGCCTTTTCGAGAACGTCCAGCCCCGGCTGGAGTTCCCGACCAACGCCCTCCATCGTAATGACCGCCTTGAATGTCATCGTGTAGTCGGGCGGCATCCGGAGCCGGTGGCGCATCGCCCCGTCGATCAGATCCTTGAACAGGCCGCCGAACTCGATCTCGTCAAGCGTCTTGCCGGTGAACCACTTGTCGAGCATCTCGACCACATCGGCCTCAAAGACGCTGTAGTCCTGGACTGTTTCCTTGCTGTGAATGCCGATCTTCCAGAAGGTTCGGGCCACACCTTCATAGTCCTGCCGGACCACTGCCACGAGCACGTCCACGAGCTGGTCGCGCTGTCGCTGGCTCAGACGGCCGCAGAGGCCGAAGTCAATGAAGCAGAGAACGTTGTCGTCCCGGACGAGCAGGTTTCCGGGGTGCAGATCGCCGTGAAAGAACCCGTCCACGTAAATCATCTGGAAAACAGCATCGAGACCGGTGTCCACCACCTTCCCAACGTCGAATCTTTCCTTCGTGATGCTGGTGATCTTCGTACCCCGGATGAATTCCATGACAAATACCCTGGGCGTGGAAAGTTCCTTGAACGGGGTCGGGAAATGGACGTTCGGGTTTCCCGCAAAGTTGCGGCGGAACCGTTCGATGTGGTCAATCTCGTGGGTAAAATCGATCTCCTTCAGGATCGCCTTCTCGAATTCTGCCACGATCCCGGCAGGCGAAAAGAGCCGCGTCTCGGGGAAATTGGCTTCCAGCGCACGCGCGAGAAACCCCATGATTTCCACGTCGGCCTCGATCTTGTTCTGGATGTTCGGTCGCTGGACCTTCACGACCACTTCCTGGTTGCCGTCCTTCAGGACGGCCCGGTGCACCTGTGCAATAGACGCACAGGCCAGCGGCCTGTCCTCGAACGAGACGAAATGGTCACGATAATTGTCCCCGAGTTCGGCCCGGAGCTGTGACACGACTTCTTCCGGTGTCATCGGCGGGACATTGTCCTGGAGATGCTTCAGTTCCTGCACAAGCGCCGGAGGAACAAT
>CAZSFB010000461.1:0-2472 GCA_964606035.1 uncultured bacterium
GTACGGGTGGTAATGTTGATGACCGCCAGCTCGGCGGCACCACCATAAATGGCCGATCCGGGGCCGCGGATGATCTCGATCTTCTCGATCAGGTCCACCGGGAACAAAGTCCCAAACTGGAGCGTCGAGTAGAAACTTTCGTTCATCTCCTGCCCGTCGACAATGAGCAGGATCTTTCCCTCGTGGCCCCAGTTTCCCCTGAAACCGAGGCCCGTCACCGAGTGGACATCCATGCCAAAATAAAAGCCCGGCACCTGCTGGAGTAGATCCATCAGATCGCGGGCGCCACTCCGGATGATCTCGTCGCGGGAAATAATCGTGATGATGCCCGGCGTTTCCCGGGGGGTCATGGGCTTTTCAGAGGCAACCGTTGTCTCTTCCTTCAGCAGGTCCTCCAGCGAGATTTCACCAATATCACGGGTGTTACCTGCCTGAAGGGACGTGGCAGATAAAAGCGCAACGGAAAAAGCGGTTGAAATGGCACGAAAAGCCTGCGGAAAACTGTTCAAGGCGGAGGAATCCTCTTCAATCTTTGATGAGTTGAATAGTGGCTGAATTGCCCTCAGATGGTCAATTGACGTATCCGGGGGTGCCAAAAATGGTTCTTGGGTTTCGGCCGGAGAACGGTTTAGAGTTTCCGGCAGGATGGTCCGGTGGGCTCCCGACGCGGGAGCCGGCGGTCCGGAACCGTCAGGGAGAGAAACGACAATGGACACGAAGGAAATCCAGGGAGCGGTGAAGCGGCTCCGCACGGCGTTCAACAGCGGCAGGACCCGCCCTATCGAGTGGCGCCTCCGGCAGCTCAAGGCGATCAAGACGATGATCAAGGCCCATCAGGAGGAGATCATCGGCGCTCTCGGCAAGGATCTGGGCAAGCCGCCCATTGAGGCTCTGGTGGCTGAAGTGTCTTTCATGGTCCAGGAAGTGGATCACTTCCGCAAGGCCCTTCCCGGCTGGATGAAACCCGAGAAGGTGTCGACTCCGCTCCCGGTGCAGCCCGGGAAAAGCCAGATTGTACGTGAACCCTATGGTGTGGCGCTCATTATCGCCCCGTGGAACTACCCGTTCCAGCTCACCATGTCGCCGCTCGCAGGCGCCATTGCGGCGGGCAACTGTGCCATCCTGAAACCCTCTGAAATCACCCCGCACACCTCAGCGATTATCGCCAAGCTCGTGCCCCAGTATATGGATCCGGACTGTGTGGCCGTTGTGGAAGGCGCGGTTCCGGAGACGACAGCGCTCCTCAACGAGCAGTTCGACTACATCTTCTATACCGGCAACGGGACAGTTGGCCGTATCGTCATGGAAGCGGCGGCAAAAAACCTCACGCCGCTTACCCTGGAACTTGGGGGCAAGAGCCCGACGCTTGTGGACAAGGACGTGGATCTGGACGTGGCCGCCCGGCGCATCGCCTGGGCCAAGTTCTTCAACGCCGGGCAGACCTGTGTGGCCCCGGACTACGTACTCGCCCATGAGGCCATCGAAAGCCGTCTTGTGGACAAGCTTCGTGCCACGGTGAAGGACTTCTACGGCGAGGACCCGAAAAAGAGTCCCGACTTCACACGCATCGTCAACTCCCGCCACGTGCAACGGCTCAGCAAGCTGCTGGGCAGCGGTGATGTGGTGACAGGCGGTGACTACGACGCCGGGCAGAACTACCTCGCGCCGACGATTCTACGTAACGTCCGCGAGGATTCGCCGGTCATGCAGGACGAAATCTTCGGGCCGATTCTTCCGGTGCTGAAGGTCCAGAACATGGATGCGGCGGTCGAATTCGTGAACAAGCGTCCGAAGCCGCTCGCCCTTTATGTCTACTCCTCCAACTCCGAGGTCCAGAAGCGGGTGATTGAGCGTACCAGCTCCGGCGGCGCGGCGATCAACCACTCGATCGTCCACCTGTCGGTGCCGGGACTCCCCTTCGGTGGCGTGGGCCCGAGCGGCATGGGCGCCTACCACGGGCGGCACTCGTTCGAGACCTTCTCGCACAGGAAGTCAGTGCTCCGGAAGCCGTTCGCCTTCGATGCGCCGATCCTGTACCCGCCGTACACGGAGTCGAAGACGAAGTGGCTGAAGAAGCTGCTCTGACCATTTCCGGGAGATAAGGGATCAATGTCCGAATCCGAACCGCTGGTCTTTGTGGCCGGAGCCACTGGATTTACTGGCCGCGAGGTGGTGAAAAGCCTTCGGTCCAAAGGTGTCAAGACCGTCGCCCACGTGCGCCCGGACTCGGCGCGCCTTCAGGAATGGCGGGTACGGTTTGAGGAACAGGGGGCCGCGGTAGATGCAACCGCATGGTCGGTGGACGCGCTTGGGGAGACGTTCAGGAAACTCAGGCCCACTGTAATCTTCGCGCTGCTCGGTACGACGCGAAACCGGATGGGGCAGGCAGCGAAAGAGGGAAAAGGCCGCGAGAGCACAGACTACGAGGCGGTGGACTACGGCATGACAAAGATGCTGATGGACGCGGCCGTG
>CAZSFB010000462.1:0-2468 GCA_964606035.1 uncultured bacterium
TCTGCTTGCGTCCAAATACAATCCGGGATCAGGCGATGTCGCAGAAACATTGGCGGTTAAACTGGCGGTGAGCGATATCGGCAGCGTGGACGAGATCCCTTCACCAGAGACCTTTGTGGATGGCCCCCAGCTTGGTGGTGACCCGATCCGTCCTCGTTAAGGTATCCCGGCGGACGGGCTGAAAGGCGAAACTATGAACGTTGTTGCGAGATTCGCGGGTGCGCTTCTGGTGATATCTCTTCTTGTCACCAGTGGATGCGTTTTCGGTGATGTTTCCCTTTTTCCGCAGCCGAAGCCGCTTTCCGAATCGACTGTCGGTGGAAACCGCTCTGCCAGGGAGAAGCTTCTGCTGGTGGACATTTCTGGCATCCTGCTGGACGAAGACACCAGGGCCGCTCTTGGACTCGTCAATATTGAAAGCAGTGTAACCCGCCTGAAATCGGTCCTGGATAAAGCCGAGAAGGATAAGGAAGTGAAGGCTGTCATGCTCCGGGTGAACACCCCCGGTGGATCGGTAACCGCCAGCGAGTTGCTTTATCACGAGATCCAGATGTTCCGGGAAAAACGGAAGATTCCGGTTTACGTGCTGATGATGGATCTGGCCGCCAGTGGAGGATACTACCTTTCCATGTCAGCCGAGAGGGTCTACGCGCTGCCGACAACCACGACAGGCTCCATCGGGGTCATTTTGCCAATGATAAACTTCTCGGGACTCATGAACCGTTTCGGTGTGAAAGACACCACTGTGAAGAGCGGTCCGCACAAGGACATGCTATCCCCGTTCCGGGAGCCTACCGAAGAAGACCGGGTGATCGCACAGTCCATTATCGATGACTATTACCAGCAGTTCGTTGATCGCATCCAGAAGGGGCGCCCGTCATTGACGCGCGAGGCGATACTGAAGGCTGCGGATGGCCGGGTCTATACCGCCCGCCAGGCGCTGGAGAAGGGCCTTATCGATGGCATCCGTCACATGAGCGAAGTGATTGAGGAACTGAATCAGAAGGCTGGCTCGGAGCTGAGAATTGTTACTTACCGGAACGAGCCGAAATTTGATGACAACATTTATGCGAATGCCTCTGGCTCAGCCATACCGGCAAAGGTGCAGCCTCCTGCGCTCTATCTCTGGCAGGGCGGTATGGCACCGTCCGAGGTGATGGAGATATTCGGCCGGTCCCTTGGCGGTGCTTTGTCCCGCTAGATCTTGTTGCCATGAAGCAGATCCTGCATGGTCTTCTCATTGTGGCGGCAATCGTATGTCAGCAGTCTTGTGCTCTGGTCAGCAGTCCGGTTGTGTCTTCAGTAGCACCTGGTTTCGAATCGCGGACACCGAGAAAAATCGCCGTGCTTCCTGTTGCCAACAACACGCTATACACCGATGGTCCGCCAATGCTCCGGACCCGGCTGCATGATGAACTGGGTTCCCGGGGGTATGAAATAATGCCTGCAGATTCGGTTGATGCGGTCCTGAAGGAAAAGTTCGGAATAGTCTCCGGCAGCCAACTGGATGGTGTCGAGCCCGCGGATCTGGCTTCCGCCCTAGGTGCTGATGGCATTTTCTATACGGCCCTGACCGAGTGGAGCCGGACCCGGGTACTCGAGAGAGATCACATTAGTGTTGGCGCAGAGTTTCAGCTTCGCTCGGGGTCGGGTCGTGATGTGCTCTGGCAGGCCCGGCACGAGGTGTTCCGGCAGGTTGTTGCGAAGTCTTTTTTCTCGAACCAGGAAGCCAAAGACGATCGACCCTTGTATATGGCTCTTGTCCGGGAGCTCCTTGTGGATGTTCTCGTCACGCTTCCTCCCCCCGTTCCACTGAATCCCCCTATGCCGGATTCCGGGACAGCCCCCTGACAGACACATGCCCACTGCGACGCTTACCGAAGGCTCCGGCCGTGCCGACCGGCTGTTAAAGCAGGCAGTACCGGATATCCCTCGCACCCTGATAAAATCTCTGTTTCTTGCTGGAAGCGTGCAGGCCAACGGGAGGCGGGTCCGGGCTGGAGATCACCTTGAAGGGCCGGTGACGTTCGAGTGGACCGTCCCGGACAGTCTTGCGCCAACTGTTCCTTCGGACCTGTGGGAACAGGTCACGGTTCTTCATGATGCCGGAACCTGGATTGCGCTGAACAAGCCTACGGGACTTCACGCCGTGAGGCTGAAGGGCCGGGGAGGGGAATCCCTGGAGGACTGGCTCGACGCCAATGAACCGGGGACAGGCAAGCTCCCGGAGCACGGCCTCGCTAACCGTCTCGATCAGGATACTTCGGGGATAATCATTGCGGCGCGCGACAGCGGCACAAGGGACAGGCTTCGTGCGGATATTGCCGGAGCGGAGAAAGTATACTGGACTGCAGTCTGTGGCAGCCCACCAGATGAGGGTACAGTAAATTTTGAATTGCGGACCGCTTCCAGGGGCTCTGGAACGGTTACCCGGTATGGTCGGCGGGCACAAAGAACCGGGGAAACCC
>CAZSFB010000463.1:0-2456 GCA_964606035.1 uncultured bacterium
GCGCACCTCAAAAAGCCAGGAGCCGGTGTCGACGCCTCCGGGCAGTGTGAAGGAAAAGGGCTGGCTGGTGGTGACGGACGCGGCCGTCAGGGTTCCGTAATTGACGGGTGCCCCGGTGCAGACGGTCGTGCCTGATTTCACGCCTGTTCCAACGAAGCAGAAATCCACGGTGAGCGTGGCGCCAGAGTTTCCCAGATTTGCCGCCCGCCAGGTTCCCGTCACGGTCATGTACGCGGTGAGGGTGGTGGAGGATGTCAACGTCGCGGCAAAGGGGGTGAAATCCGCGCCGCCCGTACGGGTCACAACCAGTGGAGCGGGCGCAGACAGGTCGTTGTCCATCTCCCCATTATCGGAGGCCCCCTGGGGCTCCTGAATGTCCTGCAGGTCATCCAGCCGGACGAACAGCTCGTAAACGCCGGACGCATTCGGGGCTGTTCCGGATATCGAGAGGTTGTGGGTTCCCGCCGAGGTGGCGGAGTCGGAGTCCGACCCTGTCCGGATGAGTGGCGCGCCGGGGGTGGCGAACCGGCGGAGATAGAGTGCGGTCGTGGAGGGTACGACAGGGGCCGAGACATTCTTGTCGAAATTCACGTCAATATCCCCGCCCTGGGGGACGGATGAGGGAGCCGAGGTGACGGTTCCGGCGACGTTACCCGGAGTGCTGCTGTCAGTGATCATGAGCGTCCACTCGGTGAGCACACCGGCATTTCCGCTCACGTCGTCCTGGATGGAAAGGGTCCAGTTGCCAGAGCAGGATTCCGACGAAAAGGAGGAACTGGTAAACAGTTCATGGATGCCGAACCGTGTATCCGTCCCGGAAATCCCGCTGGTCAGCTCAATTGCGGTTGAGCCACGGCTGAGGGTCGCGGTGATTTCTCCCCGTACTGGATGGAGGATGTCCAGATCCACCGTGACGGATGCAGGACTGCCGATACAGGCACCCGTGGGGATCGTGATGGTGTTAGTCACCGGACTGCCGGCATCGGGGATGTCCAGCCCGATTAATCCGGTATCGTCCAGCAGCGACCGGGACCGTGAAATTGTCACAGGATTATTCGCGGAGTCCAGCATGAGCTCAAGCCGCGGGAAAGAGACGGTATTCCAGGGAGTCCGTGAGCCTGGCGGGCTGATCTCAATGCCATTTCTTCGCAGGTATGCACTCGCCCGGCGGGGTGAGTATCCGAAGCCGAGGAATGACGCGAGCCTGGCGGCGGCTCCGGCCACATGCGGGGTCGCCTGGCTGGTACCGCCCATCGTGATTCCGGCGGCCGTGATGGGCATGCCGGGAGCGAGAATGTCCAGTTCACCATGCAGATTGGTGAAGCAGGTGATGGCGTCGATATCCGGAGATTCGTCCGTACAGACCGAATAGGTAATTGGGGCTGGCTGGGTTTCGTCGTAAACCGCGCCGACGGTGGTGGCCCAGGGCACACATCCGGGCATCGAGATGCTGTTGTCCTGGGCGCCGTTGCCAGAAGCCACGGCCACCATGACTTTATGGGTGTCGGTCAGCGTCCGGATTGCCGTGGCGACAGCCGCAGTACTGCAGGCCATGAGGAATCCACTGGTCCCACCGCCCAGGGACAGGTTCACTGACACGATCGGTGCACCGGCCAGACGCCGCTCGGCAACCTTGTTCAGGGCGCAGATGATGGCACCATCACTGGTCAGGTTGCTGCCGCTGTTCGGACTCGGGGAGAAAATGTCGAAAAAGAGGACCTGGGCCTGAGAAGCCACGCTGGAAGCGATACCGGTGACATTGGGACCGTGTCCGTCCACGAGATCATTGGCGGAATCCCCGTCGCCGCATTCGTAACTGACCTCAGATATCCGGCACGTTCCGGTGCCGGGGCCGCCGAGGCAGTTGCCGAAGCGTCCGGAAGTGAAGTTCCCAATGGGCGTATCGGCGACGGCGATGATCTGGCCGGTACCGCTGAAGACGGATGAATCGGCTGAGGTGAAAAAGTCGGGATTCCCGATGAGCGGCAGGCTGTTGCTCAGATCCGGATAATAGATGCGCTGGCGCTGGACCTGGTCCTCGCCATAGGTTTTCCGGAGCCGTTCGAACTCCGCGGGCGTGACCTCTGCCGTTGAGGCTCCAACCAGATCGTAGTGGCGGACCTTTTTGTGACGATCCAGTTCGGAGCGCGCCGCGGACCTCTTGGCCGGGCCTTTAGTGGTGGCGGCTTCCGGAGCTTCAGCAATGATGACCGGGAGAAGTCCGGCGGGGGTTTCCGGTACCCATTCGGCCCGTTCCGTGGTTTCGACAACAAATGTCCCGCTTCCGTCACCGCAGGAAACGGTGACAGCTGCAAGCAGGCAGATGGAAAATCGGAACAGGCGCATTGGAATCATCCTAAAAAACAGTTTTTTCCCCGGACGTGCATGATGGCCCTTGATCCCTAACAGACGGGAGCGGGCACGTTCGCAAAACCCTATCCCCGGAAACGCGGCAG
>CAZSFB010000464.1:0-221 GCA_964606035.1 uncultured bacterium
CCGAACTCCTGGTGCTGCAGCGCCCGGCCCGAGAACATGATGGTAACCTTCACCTTGTCCTTGTCGCTCAGGAACCGCTGGGCGTTGCCCAGCTTCACCTGGTAGTCATGATCGGCGATCTTAGGGCGCAGCTTCACTTCCTTCAGCTCCGCGTGATGCTGGTGCTGCTTGGCCTCGTGCTGCTTCTTCTTCTGGAGATACTTGAACTTGCCGTAGTCCGT
>CAZSFB010000464.1:231-1782 GCA_964606035.1 uncultured bacterium
GCGGCGCTGCCGGCGAGATTTCCACGAGGTCCAGGCCCCGCTCACGGGCCATGGCGAGTGCCTCCCGGGGGTGCATGATTCCCAGGGGTTCACCGGCATCGTTGATGACTCGGATTTCCGGAATACGGATCTGCTCGTTCCTGCGGGGCTCGTCGGTATTGGGACGAACAACGCGTCCGCGAAAGTCTTTGGAAAGGATGGAAACTACCTCCGTGCCGCCATTTCGCTGCGGCAAAACGCGATGAACTCATCGACACTCTGGGGCTGAAGCTGGGTCTTTCCGCGACCGCGCGGGGCGACTTTCCCTTCAGCCATTTCTCGGTCCCCGATGACCAGGACATAGGGAACCTTACGGACCTGCGCCTCCCGGACCTTGTAATTGAGTTTTTCGTTCCGCAGGTCGGCCTCAGCCCTTATACCTGCTTCCTTAAGCCGCTTCAATACGGTTTCTGCATAGCCGTCCTGGGCGTTGGTAATCGTGGCGATCACGGCCTGAACGGGCGAGAGCCACAGGGGGAACGCGCCCGCATAGTGCTCGACCAGGATGCCGAAAAACCGCTCCACAGACCCGTAAATAGCCCGGTGGATCATAATCGGCCGGACCTTCGACCCTGACGAATCGGTGTAGCCCAGCTCGAACCGTTCCGGCAGGTTGAAATCCACCTGCACGGTCGAGCACTGCCAGAGCCGGCCAATGGAGTCCCGGATCTTGATGTCGATCTTGGGCCCGTAGAACGCCCCGCCCCCCTCGTCCACGACGTAGTTGAGACCCCGGTCTTTAAGCACCTTTTCCAGCGCGACCTCGGCCTTGTTCCAGACCTCCAGTTCACCCACGTATTTTTCCGGGCGCGTCGAGAGGTTCACCTCGAAGTCCGTGAAACCGAACGTGCCGAGCACTTCGGTCATCAGGTCAAGGATTGCGTTCACCTCCTGCTCGATCTGGTCCTCGCGGCAGAAGATATGCGCATCGTCCTGGGTAAACCCGCGGACCCGCATGAGCCCGTGAAGTACGCCACTTCGCTCATACCGGTAGACGGTGCCCAGTTCCGCGAACCGGAGCGGCAGGTCACGATAGCTCCGGAGCTGCGACTTGTAGATCAGCACATGAAACGGGCAGTTCATGGGCTTCAGCTGGTACATCTCCTCCTCGACCTCGATGGGCCGGAACATGTTCTCCGAATAGAAGTTCGTGTGCCCGGAGGTGTTCCAGAGGTTCAGGTTGCCCACGTGCGGGGAGTAGACGAAATCGTAACCCTGCTTCTGGCAGAGATCCTTCAGATAGTCTTCCAGGAGCTTGCGGATCATCGCCCCGTTCGGGTGCCACAGGATGAGCCCCGCGCCGGAGAATTCCGGCTGGATGGAGAAGAGGTCCAGTTCTTTGCCGAGCTTCCGGTGGTCCCGCTTTTCCGCCTCTTCCAGCCGTTTCAGGTATTCGTCCAGCTCCTTGCGGGCCGGGAACGCCGTTCCGTAGACACGCTGGAGCATCTTGTTCTTCTCGTCGCCGCGCCAGTAGGCACCGGCGACCTTCATCAGCTTGAACTCGCGCAGCTC
>CAZSFB010000464.1:1792-2454 GCA_964606035.1 uncultured bacterium
TCCAGTAGGCGTTCGACGTCGTCAGCAGCTTGAACGCCTTCAGCTTGCCGGTAGCCGGCACGTGCGGGCCGGTGCAGAGATCAATGAACTCGCCCTGCGTGTAGGCACTGATTACCTCGCCCTCAGGGATGCCGCGGATGATCTCCACCTTGTAGTGCTGCTTGAGGTCCGTGAATTTCCGGATCGCCTCCTCGCGGGGCATCTCGTGGCGCCGGATGGGGTCGTTGCGCTTCACGATCTCGCGCATCCGGGCCTCCATCTTCTCGAGGTCTTCGGGCGTGAACTGCCGGTCGTAGTCGAAGTCGTAATAGAAACCCGTGTCGATGGCCGGGCCGATGGTGATCTGGATTCCGGGGAAAAGCTCGCTGGCCGCCTGCGCCAGAAGGTGCGAGGTCGAGTGACGGAGCACCTCGAGCCCGGCGGGGGTCGTGTAGTCGATCTCGCGCCCGTCGGTGAGAACTGCCTTTGCCGGATCCTGCTTTGCCATAAACTGAAAACGGGGACCGCCTGCGGCAATCCCCGTAACTCCTTACGTTTGCTGTCGCCGCTTCATCTTCCCTGGCCCCTACCAACGGGCCGCGAGGAGGAAGAAACTCTGGTAGGCGCAGGCGGTCTCGAACCGCCGACCTCTACCGTGTCAAGGTAGCGCTCTACCCCTGAGC
>CAZSFB010000465.1:0-2447 GCA_964606035.1 uncultured bacterium
CGTGGACGTCTCGAGCAGGCGTTCCAGTGCAAGATCCAGTCCGTTCCGGTTCAGCAGTCCCGTCAGGTTGTCGTGCGTCGCCAGACGTTCCAGTTTCTGTTCCGCCAGTTTCCGGGCCGTGATGTCCTGAATGGAACCTTCGATGCCGTTTCTGGAGCGTCTGGTCCGCGCCTGGAACCAGCGGGGCTGTCCGTCATCGCCGAGCAGGTAAAGCTCGCAGTCGATGACAGGCAGCTGTTCCCTCAGTGTGAACAGCCTGGTGGCGGACTCGCGACCAAGGAGATCTTCGAGCCGCAGTTCGTTGTTGTATGACGGAATATCGAAGATACGGGAGAACTCGGGATTGCAGAGGGCCAGGCGGCCATCCATCCTCGCGCTGAACAGGCCGATCGGCATGCTGTTGTAGTTGTCCCGGAAACGCTGCAGCAGGGACATGGATCGTTTCTGCGCCAGAACCTTCTGGCGGCGCTCCAGCTTGATCCTTTCGGCGAGCGCCACGCCGGCGAATATGGATGAAGCAACGGTCCCGGACACCGTGTTCAGGAACATCGGCTTCGAATGAATCGTGCCGACGGCGTAGAACACTTCCGCGGCAATTCCGCCGAGCGTCGCTACCCAGGATGCGCTGTACCAGAATGCGGCGGGCGATCCCGTCTTCAGCAGGATGCGGATCGACAGCAGGATCAGGACGAACAGGCTCGGGATCGCAATGGACCACAGCACCGGCAGGAACTGTTCGTGCGGCAGCGCGACGGCCAGGATCGGGAGAAGGAACGAAACCCCGAGCAGCGCCGAGGTCACTCGACCCCCCGTGTTTCCGGACAGCTCGTTTCTGAATACCGTCCGGAAAAGAGAGACGGTGAGGATGCCGTAGGCGGCCAGAGGCAGGTTGCGCGTGAGGGTCGTATGTTCTTCCAGCCAGGGGATTTCCATCCAGGAGAAATCCCATCCGGCCATGTAAGAGGTGATGCGCAGGCTGACGATCACCCAGCCTGCAAAATAGAAGAAGGCGACATCACGAGTGAGCAGGGAAAGGATCGCGCCAAATCCGGCTATCATCAGCAGGGAGCCGAAGAGCAGCCCGCCGTTCGTGTTGTAGCGGACTGTCGCGGCCTGGTGGGCCGCCTGTTCCCAGACCTTCAGGCGAACCTTGGCCGGACCGCTCGCCTTCAGGTGAACCAGAAGGTGGTAGCTGCCCGCGGAACTCGGCTGGACCATGAACCAGCCGGCCTTTCCGTAATGGAGGGCGGCACGACTGTCCGGCCTGCTGTCGCCATGCGAGACGACGCGGCCGGTGGAATCCAGCAGCCACAGGCTCGCAGTCGTGACGTGTCTCGATGCGATTTCCAGCACGGCTGGGCCAGCGGATGGAAGCTGGAATGGCTCGCTCAGGAACCAGAATGGCTGATTCCTGCGTTCGGTATCGAACAGGTGTCTGGCCGATTCGGGAACGGTTGCGAAATCCGGCGCTGGTGCCCGCAGGATGGGCAGGTCATTCCGGTCGGGGATCGACCAGAAGAGGAGTTCGCGTGGCTCCGAGGACGGATCTCCGGACGGGAGCAACGCGATCGTGATGCTCGCACCCGCAAGAATTGCTACAGCAGCGATCAGTTTCGAGAACTGCTCGATTATGGTGATGAGAGGACGGACAAGTTGCTGCGCGGCGGTCACAAGACTGAAGATCGGACGAGCCGAACCTATGCTGCTTTGCGAAGCAGCGTACGCGCATGGATCGTGACGGATGTCGTCGAGACGACAGACGGTCCGCGAGCCGGCGGGGACGGTACGATACGACCGGATGACTGGTCATGGACGCGGGACGGTGGTGACGGGTCGCAGGCGGAGGCCTTGCCATCGGCCCGGGCGGCTCGACCGCAACGGGATGGCCGGTACCTGCGGGCGTGCGGTCGCGAGCGGGCGCCGAGCGGTCTCCCCGGGATGAGGTGGCGATGCGTCCCTGGTGCGTCGGGGCCGACCCGCGAGGCTCCGGAAGTCGTCGAACTCCATCACCGGCCGACCGGCCCGGGGGCATCATCCGGACGATGCAGCCGAGGCATGCCTGAACCTGCCGGTCCCGTCCCGGCGCGAGGAGCTTGAATGAAATTTCCGGTGGCAGGGCTCATGGCCCTGAATATCGGGTGCCTGCTGCTCTTTCAGTGGGCCCGGATGCGTTACTTTCGTCGTCCGGGAAACGACCGGGTGCGAGGAGGGCTGGGTCCGGCGGGTACCGTGTTCGGGATCCTGCAGATTCCCCTGGTGTATTTCGGCGCGACCCGGGTCGACGCGATCTTCCTTGTCGCTCCGGCAATCCTGTATCTGGCATCCGCGGGGCTTTTCGGCTGGGCCGCGCGGAGCCACGGGGCCAGCCGGCCCGCCATCGCGGCATCGCGTGAATTCCCGCCTCGGCTCGTCACATCGGGTGCCTACGCGATCGCCCGCCACCCGTT
>CAZSFB010000466.1:0-2436 GCA_964606035.1 uncultured bacterium
GGGGACAGCAGAAAATCATCAAGGGCGGATCATACAGGACAACGGCTGACGAACCGTCAGCACCCTATCGAAGCGCTGCCAAGAGCGCCGTTTCACCTGAAATGGCCCGCCCGGATATCGGGTTTCGTTGCGTATATGACGGGAAAGACCCCACTGAGAATACAGATCCAGACCCCGCGAAAACCGGGAACTGAAGCCAGAAAGGGACAGACATTGGCTACCTCAATCCACCGGAGATTTCCGCAGATCAGGCTGACAGGCTTGCTGGGCACCGCCCTGCTCACCGGTTCGTGCTCATGGTTTTCTGACAACGCGGATCACGCTGCGAGCGATCCCAGATGGGAGGAGATGGCACCGGAACCTGTCGTGGCTCCGGCACCAGAACCTGCTCCCGAACCGGTCGCAGATATAACACCTCCAGCTGAAACCGCCCCAGTCCATGCGTCTGCGGCAGGAACCGGAGAAGAAGCAGTCACCGGAACCGACACTACTCCGGAAAAACCGGAAGCCGCCCTGGAAGTGGCTGCTGCTCCGGAAGAAGCGGCCCGGCCTGCCACTACCTCTGCCGCGCTCCAAGAAGTCACTGCCGACCAGTCTGTATCTGCAAAACCCGCGGAAGCGACGCCCACTGCTCGCACAGAAGCACTTCCGAAAGCTGCCAGGCCCGCCCCCAGGACTGAAGCAAAAACCGAATCCGCACCGGTGGCAGCAGTCACCCCTCCCACTCCAGTCACAGGAACCGTACCGGCCGAGCCAGTCACTCCGAAGAAGCCGTTCACGCGGCCGCTCTCCCGGGACGTGGACCCGGTCGTGATCCCCGGCGAGCAGCTCAAATCCGTCCTCGGCAAAGCCATCACGGGATTCCGCCTGGCTGCTGTAAGGGAAAATGGTCTTGAGACAATCCCGTTCCAGATCGATGAGCGGGACAAACACAACGATTTTGTCTTTACTGAAGGCCCGGACAAGGGAGAAGACAAGGACCGCGGACTTTTTGACGTCAATGACGAGCTGGTGTTTATGGCCCGGGATCTGGGGGAGCCGCTTGAGAACCCTTCTGCCTACCCGGCTCACAAGGGATCAAGACCTGAAATCGTCAAGGAACTGGTGATCGCCGATCCGATCGACGGGAAAAAGGGGTACGCCTATCTCACTTTCTGGCCCGGCGACGCCCCGGCACCCAGCAAGACCGACTATGTGACCTATAAGGCCGCCGAAGACCTCGTAGAGGCCACCTCTTTCGCTGTCGGATTCAACAAGGAAACCCCTTTTGCCATCGACCGCTCCATGATCCGCCAGGCCAACGGCAAGTTTTCCGATAACCGGGTGGACATCCTGAAGGTCCGGCTGCGTTCGACCATCTGGCGGTTCTATGACTTCGACCGGAACCAGGATGACTTCGGCTCAAAGACCGCCGCATGGATCGACGGCCCTGTGCGGGTGGTCCTTCACAAGGGCATCAGCGTCCGCATGATCCTCGGCATCCAGTCGCCGAAGATCTGGAACGATACGATCTTTTATCCCTATGGCCTGTCATACGGCATCGACGTGAAAACCCCCTTCTCCATTCCGTCCATCTTCTCCAAGTTCGAGATGTATTCCGGCATGGACTTCAGGGATCTGAAGGGTGGCACCTTCTATACGAACGGCATGAGCAAGCCCGTCACCATCACCGGGAACCCGAACAATCCGGAGATTGCCGCACTGAACGCCAATCCTGATGAAAACCGCTTTGCTGCCATTGGCTGGGCTGGATCCTACTTCATCATGCGGATCAAGATTCCGGATGAAATCCCGCTCAAAGTAAATTCCTACCTCATCGACGATCCGAACTTCATAGATCCCCCCGAACGCTTTCCGGGAGCAGTGCCGGGAATGTATTTCAAGATCGACGACTGGCTGAAGGTGAAGCAGACGAATATCAGCATCGTCACCAGCGTGGTGGTGACTGACACCTTTGTTCCGGGGCAGGAAAAGGCATTCATCAACCGGATGGACCGGCTCGTACGTCTGGACAATCCGGACAAATAGGCTCGGGAACGGCCTCCCGCCTTCGGGCGAGAATCGCGGGGAGCAGTGGACCTGCCCCCCGCTTTCGTGCAACATATGAGGACTACTGAGTCAGGTTCCGCGCGTTTCGTGAGGGCTCCGCGCGGCCTCAGTCGAAATACCCATGGCAAAGAAGCCCGTTAAGTCCGCTCCCGATAACCAGCTCGAACTGATGACACCGAAGGCCCCGCCAAGGGAACCGGCACAGCCTGCCAAGCGCCGGGCCACGGCCGAGGACATGGCCAAGAAGCAAAGGGAAATCTCCGTCTCGGAGTTTTTCACCAAGAACCGCCACCTGCTTGGCTTCGATAATCCCCAGAAGGCCATGCTCACCGCCATTAAGGAAGCCGTGGACAACGCTCTCGACGCTTGCGAGGAAGCAGGCATACT
>CAZSFB010000467.1:0-2418 GCA_964606035.1 uncultured bacterium
GGTGTGTTGATCGAGACCGCCCGGTTCAGGGAACTGCTGGCGAAGATCGGTGTCGAGGCCGTCGTCATCAAGAACTCCAGAGGCACGTATAAGGATATCCTGAACCCTACCCGCGAAATCACGCCGGAGGAGCACCGGTTGCTCAAGGGGCTTCTCGACTCGACTTTCGACCAGTTTGTCCGGGCCATTGTGGATGGAAGGCAGATGGAACTGGAGAAAGTGCTGGAGATCGCCGATGGACGGATCCTGACCGGCGAGCAGGCAAAAGAGGCCGGACTGGTAGATGAGATTGGTGATCTCGAAGCGGCTATTGCGAAGGCCGGTGAACTGTCAGGGCTTGGGCGGACTCCGGACGTGAAGTATCCGCGCCGCCCGAAGCCGACCCTGTTTGACCTGTTTGGCGGCGAGGACGAGGAGTGGTCGGGACCGGACACCGCACCGGTACTTGGCAAGCTCCTGGGGACAGAACAGGCCCGCCACTTAGAATTCCGCGGCCTTGTTTTCTACATGATGCCCTACTGAGGCAGGACCCTGGAAAACCCGCGATGGCTTCCCGCAAAACCCGGAAAAAAAGCGTCCCGCGCCGCCGGGCCTCTGACGGCGCCCTCTCGAAATCACCAGTCCGTAAAATCCGGCTGGAGCGTAACGGTCCCCGGATGGCCGGGCATGCCCTGGATCCGGAGAAACCCCGTATCCGGGGAAAACTCTGGACTCCGTGGCGCATGGCCTATATCAAGGGACATGCTTCAGGGCCGAAGCTCCAGCCTGGAAAGTGTATCCTGTGCGGTCTCCTGGAGATGGATGATGGCGAGGATAATCTGGTTCTTCAACGGACAGATCATGCATATGTGGTGATGAACCGCTACCCGTACACCAATGGTCACGTGATGGTGGTACCGCGCCGGCATACCAGTGAGTTGTCATCGTTGTCGGCAGATGAGTCCCTTGAACTCATGGGTCTGATCCAGAAATCGGTTCTGGCTCTTCAGTCTGTATTCCGTGCGCAGGGTTTCAATATCGGCATGAATATTGGCCGGGTGGCGGGGGCTGGAATTGATGAGCACCTCCACTTCCATGTGGTACCACGCTGGAACGGGGACACCAATTTCATGCCCGTTCTGGCCGATGTGAATCTGGTTAATGACCACCTGGTTTCCTGCTACCGTCAGCTCCGGTCAGCAATCCGGAAGAAATCAGGGAACTGAGGCACAATAAAAAAGGGGCCGACTTTCGCCGGCCCCGGGGTCTAGGGAAAACCTCGATGGAAGCGGAGGGTCTTCCATCGGGGAAGGGGGCTTAGTTGTCGGTCACCCGGACTTTCAGTCCTTTTAGCTTGCCTTCGAAACGGATCTTTCCTTCATTGATCATCCGTCCCACCGAACGGGCCACATCGCTCTTCGGCGCGCGCTCGCTCGTGGCAGCCAGGGTTTCCACCACATCAGACAAGGTGAGACGCTCCTGACGGAAAGTCGACGGTCCCAGTTTACGGAAACCCAGACTTTGGAACTCTTGCAGGCTCATCGTCGGTCTCACCTCCTGACGTTCAGATATATGCACATGGGTGGCCAAAACGGTGTTTCTAAATAAACTGTATGTAACTAACTGATAAAGCTCAGTTTATTGTCTAGATATGGACTGTGTAAAACTGACACTCATTTTAGCCTTGGCGTCAAATTCTCATACAATCGTCAAAATAATGACTATTTATGGGCTGTTTATAGAGGTAAAGGCAGTACCCAGCGGTTTAGTCCAAGAGGGTGTCGGAACTGTGGCCTGAGGATATGAATGAATAGGCAGGTTCTGGCGTCCCCTCCCCTGGTTCACTGGCGATACTTATCGTGGATCAGGACAACCTGGACCGTGACTTTTTTCTGCCGGACGGCTTGGAAGCAGGCTGTTTTTCGGTCTTTGTCACTGGTTTTGGAGTTTTCGAAGGCCCCTCATCCTTTGACGATTCGACCTTGGTTTCGCTCTTATCAGTCTTGGGAGTGGAGGCTTCGTCACCGGAGTCCTTCTCCTTGGACGCAGCCCCACCGCTCTTGTAGTCCGTGACATACCAGCCAGACCCTTTCAGATGAAAGGCTGCCGCTGAAATTTTTCGCTTGGCGGACTTTTTCCCGCACTTGGGGCATGCGGTCAGGGGCTTTTCAGAAACCTTCTGGATGGTGTCCCACTCATGACCGCATTTCGAACAGACATATTCGTAAATCGGCATTTCAGGTAGCTCCCGCCCGGAATACCGGGCGACCCCTTAGTAATGATGCCCCGCTTGACCGTCAAGGCTACCTGGCCGTAATCCGCTTGCGTCATTGGCAATGAACCTCCATGATCCTGACGATGTCAGTGTTGCCCGCCACAGTGATCACCTCTTTCGCCGCAATCCGCCGGCGTCGCGCCGCCTGACGGCGCACCACCACT
>CAZSFB010000468.1:0-2416 GCA_964606035.1 uncultured bacterium
ATAGGTGCCATTGCCGTAGGGCAGCCGCGGCTGGGCACCCGTGAACGAGGTGCCTTCCGCATCGTCCTGGATCATGGCTTCAGAGCCATTTTCGGTGTTGTTGACACTTGTGCCGAGAAGCGCGTTGATGAAGCCGCTGGTCTTGTCGCCATCATTCTGCCCCATGGCAACGATGACGCCGCCATTTTCGATGAAGGTGTTGAGCACCGCCACGGCGTCGTCGGAGAGGTCACTGCCAAGGTCACCGTTTTCCATCTCCGGAATGACGAGAACGCCCTTGCCCGCGAGGCTGTCCTCAAGGTCATCGGCGCTGGTTCCGAACACAGGGTAGGGGCTGTAGCCAAGGTAGGAGAGGGTCACGAGAAGGTTGCTGGCTTCGTCACTGTCATCCCACCAGCCGGTGCTGTTGCCGACGTAGTCGCTGTTCATGAACAGGGCCACGTCGGGGCCGAGCAGTTCCACCGGAACCGGCACGTTGATGTTGTTGGTGATAACGCTGTCGTCGCCGCAGCCCGTGGCCTGCGCGAGTGACAGGGCCGCGATAGCCGCTGCGGCTCCCAGCCGTTTACGGAATGTCGTGAACATGTTTTTCTCTCTCCCCTTGTGGAATCCGCCGGACTGCCGGCTGGTGTCTGATTTTGAGCGAAACAAGGTACACCTCCCATAGGGGAGTTGCCAGACTGGAGAACGGTTTTTTAATAAATACCTGTTCCGGAACCTGCCGCGTTTTCCGGTGCCAGAACGGCCTGACGGCTGCCGGTCAGTCGGGCTGGATGCCGAGCTGTTTGCAGACGGCGTCCTTCAGGTCGTCGGCGCGGAGCGGTTTCTTGAGGTGCGCAGTGAACCCGGCATGCATGGTGTATTCATCCATCTGGCGGGCGGTGACAGCGAGGATCGGGACGTTTTCGAGCCGCCGGTCGTCGCGGATCTGCTTCGTGGTGGCGACGCCGTCCAGCTTCGGCATGTTGATGTCCATGAGGATGAGGTCCGGCACCTGCTCGACGAGGTAGCGGAGCGCGTCCGCGCCGTTGCTGACGAACCGGATATTAAATGGCATCTCCCGGAAGACGTTCTTGTAGAACGTCTGCATCATCGAGTTGTCCTCGACAATCAGGATGTGATGCTGACTGTGGTTGTTCCCTGGCATGTCCTGAACCGGCGCGCACGAAGCACACCGGTCCCCCTTCGAGATACCGTAGCTGGTTCGGAGTGAAAACAGGAGTGTCTGGGATCACAGAAACCCGATTTTCATCATATTTTCAGATACTTTATGACCGCCTCGCGCAGCTGGTCCACCCGGACGGGTTTTGGAACAAATTCGTTAAACCGCGCAGAGTCCGTGTAGGCGTCCTGGTTCCGGGCGCTCACGGCAATGACGACGATCTCCTCGAATCCGGCCGAGGAGCGGATTTCGATGGTGGCCGCCACGCCATCCATTTTTGGAAGATTGATGTCCATGAGGATCAGTGCGGGCCGCTTGTCCACCGCCTGGCGGACCGCTTCCTCGCCGTCTTCAGCGAAATGGAACTCCACCGGGAGGTCCCGGAGTGCCTTCTGGTAAAAAGTCTTCATGAAGCTGTTGTCTTCGACAATCAGCACACAACCTCTGGGCGTGGCCCCGGAAGATTTCTCGTCGCTCGGCATTCTATATCAAGGATAGATGGTCCCCGGTTCCGTGGGGAGTGAAACATGTCTAAGAATGCAAAAAAACAGGTTTTCCGGCCCAAAAGAGAACAACTGGCCGGCGGAATCAGGTGCGCTAAATCACGCCCTCGTCTTTTAGACGCGCCGCTTCCATGAGGGCGAAACGGGGAGGCATCTCCAGCGGGCCCGACACGGTGGCCGGTTCGAGGAGCGACATCTCGAAGTCGCCGACTGTGAGTCCGACAATCCGGTAGACGGCCCGGTCGCCGG
The DNA here is from genome assembly GCA_964606035.1 of uncultured bacterium. GTDB lineage: Bacteria > JAGRBM01 > JAGRBM01 > JAGRBM01 > JAHCIT01 > CAZMGV01. Next base: position 1,915 of record CAZSFB010000468.1, read on the forward strand.
ACTCGCCGCCAAAAGCGCCGCTCACGATGTTTCCGTTTTTCAGCGTGATCTCGCCGGTCCGGCCGTCCGAATGGATCAGGAGCCGGGCGGTTTTGGACGCCGCTTCGGCGGCGGTGAGCAGGTCGGCCACGCTGAGGAGTGCCAGGCTGCCGCGGAGGTCCGGCGCCGGGCGCGGGGTTCCGTTCGCGAGCCGCGCCTCCACGCGGGCCTGAAGTTCCACGAGGCTTGCGGGCTTGCGGACGAAATCCACGGCGCCAAGCGCAAAGGCCTTCAGTACCACGTCGTCGCCGCCCACGGCGGAGAAGAAGATTACCGGCGAGTGGAACGGCTCCGGCCCCTGCCGGAGCGAAGCCACCAGCTCGAAACCGTTCACTGACGGCATGGAGATGTCGCAGATGAGAAGTGACGGGTTGAGCCGCCGGATCCCGGCGGCGGCGGTTTCCGAATCGGTAATCGAGACCACCCGGTGCCCGGCCTTCTCGAAGGTGAGCGCGACGAGTTG
>CAZSFB010000469.1:0-2414 GCA_964606035.1 uncultured bacterium
TGGCGCGGCCGAACCGGGTGGCGGCGGTCTCCACCCGGCTGCCGCGTGCGAAATACCTCTGCTCATCGAACATGCCGTAGGTGGGCAGGTAGATTTTCCGGTGAACGTGAACCGTAGTCCCGTCCGAAAACCATGCGGCCGAGTTGTAATACTGGTGACCCGAGGACTGCTCGACAAATCCCACGACGAGGTCGATTCCCTTCGAGAGTTTTTCGAGCACTGTCCAGACCGGAGACCTGCGGCTGATGGCTGTGTCAGGCACGGCATCTTTCAGGTGGTAGCCGGTAAGTCCCAGCTCCGGCCCCACCAGCAGGCCTGCGCCGTCGCGACGGGCAGCTTTTACCGCTTCGGCAAGCCGTGAGAGGTTCGCCTCCACGTTTCCGAGCTGCATCGGGCATTGCTGGAGGGCGATCCGGAGGCGATTTCCGTTTTTGGGGCCGTTCTTCATCGCGGGCGAGCATAACCCGTCCCCGGAACATCTGCCACGTGGTGCGTCATTGCGAAGTCCAGGAGGTCTTCCGGAAACCGGGAGATAAGTCACCGGAACGTCAGGGAAAAGCTGTCCGGGAGTTTGAACTTTTGACACCGGGCTGACTATGTTTGCGGACTACGGGGATCGGATTGCTCCTCGGCGCACAGGGCCCACGGAGAGCCGCCAGTCGGCAATTGGCCAGGTGCATCTCGGATTTTGATGGCTGTATTTAATAAAAAGGGTGGTGGATCTGGATCGGTACCTCTCCGGTGGCTGCCGGTGGGGGCGAACTTCAACATTCTCCGCCTGATGTTCCAGGCGCCGGGGGCGCCGGCAGGCCCTTTCAAGAATCCTGCCTACAAGTCCTATATCGCGAAGATATCCAACGAGCCGCTCGATTTCCTGCTTCCGGACCGGTCCATTGTGGCGGCCCGGTGCGTCTGGATCATATCGGGCGGGCGGCCATCACAGCATGGTTTTCACATTCTCCAGATCGCCGGTGGCCGGGAGAACCTCCAGCGGCTTACTGGCCAGGAAGGTGTTTCGAGCCGTCATTTCACGGCAGAACTGATCTCCGAGGCGGCGGCGGCGGACTCCGCCGAGCGGCCGCCCACAGCCAAGATCGGAATCCGCCCCAAGCCAAAACCTGTTACGAAGCCAGTGGATGATTTCTCCGACCTGTCGGGTTCGCTCGATACCACGCCGTCCAAGGCGGACTTTCTTGACGATATACCCCTTGATACTCCGTCGAAGGGCCCGAAGCCAAAGGTGGCTGCCACCGATCTGGGCGGCGACGAATTCGGGAGCGGATCTGATACGGCTGCGGAAGAAAAATCCGCCACGACTGACCTGTCGGCCATGGACAGCAGTGACCTGGATTTTCAGAACTACAACAAGGCACCGGCAACACCCGGAGCAGCCATGGGACCACGTCCGGCGGCTTCCGATGGTGATTTCCTGTCGGACCCCAATGATGATCTGATGATGTCGGCTCCGGGCGGACGCACCTGGTCGCTGGACGAGGAAGCCTCGGCTGCGGCCGCAGGTTCCAGCGCCGCTCCCGCCCCATCTGATGATGAAGTGGCCACAGAAGTGGCGGATGATCTGCTGGAATCCCCCTCCGAGCCGGTGGAACCCGAAGCTCCGATGGAGCCCGATATTCCGGAGGAGGAGCCAGCGACTTCCGCCGAAGCGGTTCGGACGGTGGAAGAAAATCCATTTGAGGCGGAATTTGCGGGCGGCGAACCGGCTGCTGCGGTCTCGGCCCCTCCGGTAGAAGCCGAGGCGATTCCGGAAGAAGACCCCTTTGCGGAACTCGACGCGGCCCCCGCGGCGCAGCCCGAGCCAGAGTCCAAGCCCGCTACACCAAAGGTCGCGGACCTGTCCGAAGAAAATCCGTTCGATGAGTTCGGTGAAGGTGCGGCTCCCGCCGCCATGGAAGCATCTGTATCGACAGGAGAGGATGTCTTTGAAGAGGTAGTCCCGGCGGCACCGGCTGTTTCCGCGCCGCCAGTGGTTTCTGCCCCTCCGGAAGCGGCTGCTCCCGCACCTTCCGAGGAAGCATGGGATTTTTCGACCCCCGCTTCCGTTCCGGAGCCGGTGACTGCACGCCCGTCGCCTGAGATTCATGCTGAACCCGAACCAGCTATTGAGGAACAGGCGGCTGCTGGGGCGGCATTTGAGCCGGTTCCGGAACCCACGCACGAGACGGCTCCCGAGCCGTCATATGAGCCATCCGTTGCTGTACGGGAGCCTGAGACGGATGAGTTCGCCTCTGTGACGGGCCCTGCTGAACCGTCCGCGGTATTCGGGGAAGCTGCTGCGGAGTCGCCTGCCGACGATCTGGCGGCAGAGGCCGAAGAGATGGCCGCCCGCGTGGCAGGTGAGACCGATACGGCGGATTTCACGCCGGAGGCTGTAGCGGCAATTCCGGAAGAGCAGC
>CAZSFB010000470.1:0-1732 GCA_964606035.1 uncultured bacterium
GACCGCCGGAAACACCCGCTCCATCTCTGCCGCCGCATCGGCACAGATTTTCTCGTTCTTCACGCCGAGGAGGTTCCGGGCTCCACTTACGATGAGCGCATAGTGGTGATTTTCCGGCTTGCCGATGCCGAGGATTTTTGGCCGGTTAAATACCCAGTGGATAGGCGAGTCAAGAAGCGCGACAAAGGCCTCGTCTGTCACTGGCCGGTCGTAAAAGAGATTCACGCTGACGATCGGGGAACCGGCAAGCTCCTCAAGGCGGCTGTATGGCGGCCGAAGACGCAGTTCGTCGGGAAGCAGCTTGAGCAGTGCACCGGCCGGTACTGCCGCGATCACCCGGTCCGAAGGAATCCCGCTGCCGTCCCGAAGCTTCACACCGGTTACGCGGCCACCATCAAGAAGGATTCTCTCCACATGAGTCTGCGGCCGAAAAGTGCCACCACGCGCGGCGATGAATCCCCTGGCGCGGCCTACATACAGATCAGTCAAATGGGTTTTCGGAATGACGAGCCGCGAACCAGCCTTCGATCCGAAGAATGCCCGCTGGAGCACTTCCCGGAGCAGCGCGGACGAAGCCCGCTCCGGCTCCTCGTTCAGGGTGGCGATCGTGATCGGATCCCAGAGGACCGCCTGCACACGCGGACTTTGACCGAGACGGGTGAGCCACTCTCTCACACTCTCGTCACTTCCGGAGCCTTTACCCCCGAACTGCAAGGCAAGCCCCACACGGAGCGTCTGGAACCGTTCGCGCCAGTTCAGGAGGTTGAACGTGAACAGTCCGCCGAGCAGATGCAGTGGTGCGGGCAGATTCAGTGCCCGCAGCCGTCCCGGCCCCTGCCGGTCGCCCAGGTATCTCACCTCAAGATTTTCCTGGAAAGCCAGATCTCCGGACGCACCGATCCGGTCCAGGAATTTAAGGGTCTCTTCGTAGCAGCCCATGAGAAGATGCTGTCCGTTATCCACCCGGATGCCGCTCGCCGGATCATTGAAAGAAGAGGCTCTTCCCCCGCCATCGGCACGCAGTTCCAGAACGGTTACCGGGATACCTCGGTCCGCAAGCTCGCACGCGGCGGCGAGTCCCGCCACGCCCCCGCCGATGACGATGACAGGCTTGTTGTCAGTTTGCGGCAAGCTCAGGCGGCCTCAGGTGCGACGTAGTGCCGCCACAGGACGCCAGACAGGGCGGCGGCCTTCTCGAACTTCGATAGTTTCAACGGCGCACCGAGCACATCATAGCCGCTGCGGACAATTTTCCCGAGCACCCTGTGGTAGATCGCGCCCATGATCTCGGCGGCAATGAGACGCCCCGGTTCAAGTTCATGCTTCTCCCGTGACGCCATCGCGTAGTAATTTTCCGCCCGGTTTCCGAAATGCTCCAGAGCGCGTTTCAGCTCCGGTGTCATGCGGCCTGCAAGAATGTCCGTCTCGCGGACGGCAAACTGGTCCAGTTCCTTCCGGGGCAGGTAGATCCGGCCCCGGCGGGCGTCCTCACCCACGTCCCGAAGGATATTTGTGAGCTGGAGTGCCACCCCCAGATGTTCGGCGTAGTCGCGCGTCCGGACATTTTCGTAGCCGAAGATCTCGATGCAGCTCTGGCCCACTGCGCTCGCCACCTTCGTGCAATAGACGTAGAGGTCCTCGAACGTCTCGTAGCGTTCGTGGTCCAGATCCATCGCGCAGCCATCAAGGATTTTCTGGAGCGGTTCCCTGGACAGCCGAAACCGCTTCACGG
>CAZSFB010000470.1:1742-2413 GCA_964606035.1 uncultured bacterium
TTCTGGAGTTCTTTTGCCAGGGCCAGCTTTGGGCGTCCGCCATAGATCTGGTCCAGTTCCTCCTCCCATTCCCGGAGCCCACGCCGCTTGTCGGCCAGGGCACCGGGCTCGTCCACGATGTCGTCAAGGACCCGGCAGTAGGCATAGACAAGCTGGAGCGCCTCGCGTTCTTCCCTGGGCAGAAAGAAGAATGCTGGAGCGAAGTTGGAGTTTTTGAACTGGCCATTCGCCTCGCTCATGTGAGCACCTCCCCTGCTGGAAGCTGCTTTGGCGCACCAAGCGGGAACAGACTCCTCGCTAGCAGTGCAATCATGTCTGCACCGCCGAGCGATGGCCGCCGGTGCCACACATCAAACTGCGCCGCCCGGAGCCGCCTCGCCACCGTCATCCCGCCGAGCCATACCCACCGGAGCCAGAGTGACAGCGGGAATTTCAGCTCCGAGGCGAGCGGACGCCCCGCCTCGAACAGCGATTCAGCCACGCCGGTCATTTCGGCAAGCAGTTTCCGGTAGCCATCAGTGATCTTTCCGGCCCTGAGATCACCCTCGGTGACACCGTGGGCCGCCATGCGGTCACCGGGAAGATATATCCGGTCCCGCTCGCGGAGATCCTTCTCCACGTCCTGCCAGAAATTAACGAGTTGGAGCCCGGAACAGATTGCATCAGAATAC
>CAZSFB010000471.1:0-2413 GCA_964606035.1 uncultured bacterium
GAATCATTATCTACAGGTGATTTTGCCTGCATTGGTAATTCTTCTTCAGCTCCCGGCGAGCGGCCCGGCTGCGGCTGTTGCGGGGGCTTCTGTTGCATCTGAGGGTACAGCGGAAACCCGGCCGGAGAAGGCCCAGGGCAATCCACAACCGCAGACGAGTCTGGCGGTTCAGGAGATGCTAACGGGCGAAATCATTACGGCCCGGACCGAAAGCCGCTACTACCAGCCGGAGGCCTATCCGGTACTCATTGCCGGGCGGGATCTGATCCTGAACCGCAAATACGATCAAGCCCGGACTCTTTTCGAGTCTTTCGACGATTCACATCCGAACGATGTGCTGGGCCTGGTCGGTATGACGATCGCACTCACGGCCCAGTATCTGGAGACTCGGTCCGATGACACGCTTGCGTCTCTCCGTGAAGCTTCACGAAATGCGATGCTGCGGCTGGATCGTCCACCGCCGGAACAGCCTTATGTGGCCGGATGGCGGTTTCTGCGTGCTGTGGCGCTTGGAAATGCGGCGATGCTCGAATTCTGGGACGACAGCAAGTTCGCCGCCTACCGGCGCGCACAGTCAGCACTTTCGGAACTGGAAAAGGCGAAGAAGGCGGCTCCAGAGTTCGCGGATCCAGAGTTTGGACTGGGCCTTTACGAGTTTGTGACCAGCGACAAACTGCGGAAAATCCTTTTCTTCCTTCCAGACAATCGCCAGAAGGGCGTTGAAATGCTGGAACGGGCCGCGGCGGAAGGACATTTTACAGGTCCTATTGCCCGGATTTCGCTGATGTGGATGTACCGCAAGATGAAACGGTTCGACGACATCGAGCGCACCGGGGAGAATCTTGAACGGCGGTACCCTGGGAATGTCCTCTCACTCATGCTGCGGGGCCATGGCCGTGAGACCCTTGGGGACTGGCAAGGGGCGCTAAAGCTCTACGCCCGGATGATTGAGGTCGCACCGGACTTCCCGAAGGGCCGGTTCTATTGCGGGAAGATTTATTTTGACCAGAAAGACTTTGGCAGGGCCCGCGAGCATCTGGCGGGTTATGTGGAAGCTGCCCCGGTTGACCGTAAAAAGACTGCCGAGGCGTATTATATGTTGGGAAAGATCCACGAGATGCATGGTGATCCATCTGCTGCCGAGCAGCACTATCGCCTGGCGCTTTCAGCGGACCCGAAAAACCAGAACGCTTCGAAGGCACTGAACCGGTAAGACCGCAGGACCGTTTTTCAGCTTTCTTCAGAGATGATAACGCCGCCGGCGCGCTCCTGGTTATCGTTCACAAATGAGGCCGTAACGATACCGGTCGCGGCAATGCCGGCGGCGATCCAGAAGGAGGCGCCGGGCCCCATATGGTCTTCACCGAGCCCACCCACAAGGGGCCCCACGATCATGCCGGCAGACAGGGCAGTGCTGGAGAGCGCGATAGCACTCCCCATGCCAAATCGGCGGCCTTCAACGACGACCATTGCTGTTCCCGAGACGCTGCCCAGTTCGTTTACCGCCCCGAAAACGATGACAGCCGCGAGAAGCTGCCAGAAGTCACCGGTGAACGGAATTGCCGACAGTACGGCCGCACTCAGGACAGCACTTGCCTTGAGCAGCCGCCTCCGGCTGAAACGGTCCGACAGCCGTCCGAAAACTGGCTGGAGTGAGCTCATGAGAAGCACCATGACCGACAGGATCACGCCGGTCTGTGTCGGTGTGAGTCCCAGCCGCGTCACGGCATAGAGTGGAAGGAATGCTGTGAGCAGTGATCGGCCCGTCACGCTCGTGATCCGGTAGATTGTCAGCGCGGCAATCTGGCGGTCCCGAAGCATTTTCCGGTAACCAGAGGGTAAGCGGTGCGTGTGCGGTATTTCCTGCTTCGGCAGGAAGGCGACGGCCAGTCCCAGTGCAATGGCTGTGAGTAACCCCATAAAATAGAAGGTCGCATCGAAGCCGTAATGGTCGAGAAGAAAACCGCCAATCATGGGGCCCAGGCCCCAGCCTGCGCCCACTGATACCGAAAAGTTGCCGATCTGGGTGCCCTCGCTCCCCTGGGGCGCCATGTCGGCCACCGTGGCAATAGCGAGTGGCACAACGAACGATGCAGCGAGGCCATGAAGCAGCCGCATGAAGGTAAACCCTTCAAGGGTGTGGCTCGCCAGGTAGCCGAATGAAAGCAGTGCGTAACCGGTCAGGCCCGCCAGAATGAACCGGCGGCGTCCAAACCGGTCGGACAGTTTTCCAGCGAGCGGCATACCGGCAATGCGGGATACCGAGAAGGCCGAGACGAGAATGCCCAGTTCGGTTGCCGTGGCTCCGAACTTCTGACCGAGGAGCGGCAGGAAGGGGGTAATGACGCTCACGCCCATCATCGCGGCAAAGACGGCGAGAAATAGGCTCCAGAAGATTTTCCGGTGGTTACTG
>CAZSFB010000472.1:0-2405 GCA_964606035.1 uncultured bacterium
CCGTATGGAAGGGCCATCGCTCATCGGATAAAAGGTACGCCGGGGATAACAGGCTAATGTCCCCCAAGAGTCCATATCGACGGGGATGTTTGGCACCTCGATGTCGGCTCGTCGCATCCTGGGGCTGGAGCAGGTCCCAAGGGTTTGGCTGTTCGCCAATTAAAGCGGTACGCGAGCTGGGTTCAGAACGTCGTGAGACAGTTCGGTCCCTATCTGCCGTGGGCGCAGGAGTTTTGAGAGGAGCTGTCCCTAGTACGAGAGGACCGGGATGGACTGACCTCTGGTGTTCCAGTTGTCACGCCAGTGGCAGGCTGGGTAGCTATGTCGGGAATAGATAACCGCTGAAAGCATCTAAGCGGGAAACTAACCTCAAGATAAGGTATCGCGGACCGCAAGGTCCCTAAAGACCCGTTGGAGACTACAACGTTGATAGGTGGGCCGTGCAAGTGCAGCAATGCACTCAGCGTACCCATACTAATTGGTCGTGCGGCTTAACCATAAAAATTCCGATCCCGCCTGGCTTCAGGCGGGATCCCTTGAAGACGGAGTTCGATCCGGCTTCAGGGGATCCCGCGGAGGTCCGGGGCCGAGAGGATCCGGGAACTTTAATGGAAAGCTGCTTAGCGCACATCGCATTGACGAAATGGCGTCGCTCGTGTGGTTCAACTTGTTCAAGAAAAACACCTGTCACAGATTTACAGTTTCCGGTGACAATGGCGGAGGTGTCCCACCCGTTCCCATTCCGAACACGGCAGTTAAGCCCTCCAGCGCCGATGGTACTACGATGTAGTTTTCGTGGGAGAGTAGGACGTTGCCGGATACAATTCATAAACCCCGCACCCGTAAAAGGGTGCGGGGTTTTTCTTTGTGCTGCAGTCCGGCCACAATCGCCGCCATGTCGATCTTTGGAACACGATTCACGGCCAGAGCCTTTGTTTTTGCCTTCTTCTTGCTTACTGGAGGCTGTGCCCCCAGAACCGGTGCAGCACCTGCAGTTCCCGATGACCCGCCACAGCCAGTCTTCAAGGACCCGTTTTTCCTTTATGAGTTTGAGCAACCGGGGGATATGGAGCGCCAGTCCACGCCCGATGAAAACTCCACTGTCTTCACAGTTAATGGCCGCATCAAGCTGAGTATTATCCGGCGCCATACATCCATGACCTTCCCGGATTTCGTGAAGGACTTCGAAGGGCGTGTGCTTGGGCCGCAGTTCCAGCAGCCTGGAGTGGAAAAATTTGATCTGGGCCCTGTGCATTTTGCCGGGACTGACACTCGTATTTATGGCCTGAAGACGCCGGCACAGGCACCGGACGAAATGGCATTACCGGGTACGGTCCAGCTCGGGTTCATTCTCATTACCCAGACTGGCAACACTTTCATCATTCTGGCTACCGAGGGTTACAGTGCCGCTGATGAGGAGATAATTCGCCGGGATGCACGGATACTCGCACGGTCACTCAGGATCCGGGATAATGCCCGGCTTTATACGGATCTCGAAGCTGAAGGTCTCAAGGCATGCAAGCTCGTCATGCGTCTCAGGTTCAGTGCATTGTCCCGAGATGTATCGTCATTGCTCAAGGCTTGCATTAACCTTCACCCGTATTTTGATGGCTACTATACCTATCTTGCTGAAGTGGAACGGCTGATTGGCCGTGAACAGGAGTCGTTGGCTGTTCTCGACAAGGCCCTTTCCGTGTTCCCCCGGAATGCGACCTTGCTAAACAATCAGGCCTGGTATCTTCTGACATTTGAGGACCGGAAACTCCGGGACTATCCAAGGGCACTCGAAATTTCCCAAAAGGCTGTTGAACTGACGAACCGCCGTTCCGCAGCGCTGCTCCATACCCTGGCTCAGGCTTATCTGGAGACAGGTAATATTCTGAAGGCCATTGAGACGCTTGAGGTATGCAAGCAGCTCGGTGCTCAGGAGCCTGAAACGGCAAAAGCGGTACGGGAGCTCGAGCAGCGGATTCAGCGGATGAGAATATGACCAGTAACTTCCGTAAACCGGTGTGGAGGTTGCCTAGGCTGGCGTGAACCGGAGTCCTGATCTCGTTGTGGAAGGAGGAGACCTGGGCCGCTTGGTTGTGGCTTGGCGGGCTCTTGCTGCCGGCAAGTCTGTCGTCATTCTGGAACCGGAACGGCGGGAAGACGTGCTTCCAGCGTATCTGCTCCCTGGTTTTGATGCGGTAAATCTTCGGGCTTTGGGACTTGCGCTGGTTGGCTGTGAACCCGATTTCCTTAAACGGTTCCAGCCATTACCGCAAAGCCTGGTCCAAGTGGTTTCTCCGGATTTTCGCCTGCACTGGTGGTCAGATAGCCAGCGCAGCCGGCAGGAAATCGCACGCATTTCCCGGAAGCGGCCCTTGGCCGAATGGATTGCGCGTAATCTGGAGCAGGTATTC
>CAZSFB010000473.1:0-2404 GCA_964606035.1 uncultured bacterium
GGTAGAGTCCCGGCACCGGGACGCCGTCCAGGATCAGGCCCCCGTTCGCCGCCACGATCCTCATGCGAGCCCCCGTGACAGCCGGTCGAGAATCGCGAGAAACTCTGTCGCGTGCTCCTTCGCCGAGCCGCCGGAGAGATTGAAGACCGGGCTGTTCAGAACGATGCCGCCCCGGGATGCAGGGGCGGTACCAGCCGGAACCGGGCGGCCGCCGGACGCACCGGGCGCGGCGCCCTTCAGGGTCTTTTCGACCTTCATGGACAGGATCCCTTCGCCGCCCTCGATGCCGCCGGCGAACGTCTCGGCGAACCGCATGCCCGACAGGCTGAGGTCCGACAGGGGGCCTACCTTCGCGTCCGAGAACGGAAGAAACTCGCGCAGGGCTCCGAATACTTTTCCGGCGGCGTCCTTCAGCGCGCCGACGCCGCCCAGCAAACCGCCGATGAAGGTGTCAATGAGTTTCGGGCCAGCCTCGGCGAACCACTGGAACAGCAGCCGGAATTCGCCCCGGATCTGCGCCCAGTTTTTCCACACCACATACCCTGCCCAGGCGAGCGCCCCGGCGGCGGCGATGAACGGCAGGACCGGGGCGGCCGCCGCCCAGATGGCGGGTGCGAGACCGATGAAACCTTTCGTCAGCGCTGCCAGCGAGGCATACGAAGACATTGACAGGACCTTGATCCCGATCATGACCGTGCGCAGGCCATTGAAAGCGGTAACGATGCTGCCGATGATGGCGGGAACCTTGGACAGAATGAGCAGCGTACCGCCGAAGGCGATACCCCCTCCAAGAACATGGGACGTGAGGACTGGATATTCCTTCACCAGGGCCATCACCGGTTTCAGCAGTTCCACAGTCTGGCGCGTCAGTGCGGCCAGAGGCGGGAGGAGTCCCTCCCCGATCTGGATCTTGAGCTGTTCGGCAGACGCGGACATCTCGGCCATGGCACCGTTCAGCGTGGCGGCGTTGTTGTCGGCGAACTCTTTGGCGACACCGGAAGCCTGACCCAGCTTGTCCCGCATCTCCCGCACATTGCCGATCCCGGCGGAGACGACGGTATTGAACACCCGGAGCCCCTCTGAACCGCCAAGGATTTTCGCCTTGAACACGTCCGCCTGGGCGGCCGGCAGGCCGGAAAGGCCGCGCTGGATGTTCTCGAATACAGTGGTAATCGGCAGCATCTTCCCCGAGGCGTCGCGGGTCTGGATGCCCAGCATCTGGATCAGCTTGCGCGCCTCGTCCGACGGAGCGGTTAATGCCGTGATCGAGGACCGGAACGCCGTACCGGCCTCCGCCGCAGACATGTTGCGGTCACGCATGGCGGCGATGACAGAAACCGTTTCCGTGAGCGACTGGTTCGATGCACTGGCGGCGGCACCGGCGGCCGCGAGGGCCGGGGCCATGTCCGAAATGGACAGTTTCGAGTAGTTGCCCGCGGCGGCGAGGATGTCCACGACCTGCTGGGTCTTTTCGGCCTGCAGGCCGAAGGAGGCAAGCGTTCCGGAGGTGATCGCGGCCGCCTGCCCCATGGAGAGGCTGCCTGCCTTGGCCAGCAGAAGTGTCGGCTGGATCGTCTTCAGGATGGTCGCGGCGTCCTGGCCGGCGGAGGCCAGCTCCTGCATTCCCTGGATCGTCTCGGTGGGCCGGAAACCGAAGGCAATACCTGCCTCCTTCGCTCCGGCCGAGAGCAGGGCCATTTCGGCAGCCGTCGCTCCGGACACCGACTTCAGGGCCGCCAGTTCCGATTCGAATGCGGCCGCCACCTTTACCGGGGCGGCGAAGCTGCTTACCAGGCTGGATCCGAGCTGGGCTGCCTGCTGGTTGGCAAGGACGTTGAATGCGTCAGTCAGGCCCTTGGTCGAATTCTGGACCTGCTCGATCTGCTTCTTGGCATCGAGAAGTGGACCGGAAAGCCGGTTCTTCAGTTCCAGAAGAACGCTGAGCGTATATTGCTTCACGGCCGTGCTCCGGCCGTTTGGAGATCAGAGTTCCGGCGTTTTGGGTTGCGGGCAGTCGGGCGGCGAGCCATCGGGCAAATTGACCGGCCCGACATAAAGCATGGCAATGGGGAACAGGACGAAAAGGGAGAACGCGCCGAGGCCGAGGAAGATGGCGACGGCTGCCAGGAGGTGAACCACGATTGGGGAAACCACGTCCATGAGAAAAGTATAGCCTCATTCATCATGGCTGTCACCTCCAAAGATCAGGGCCACCGCCTTCGCGATTTCCACCGCCCTGATCCGCTCCACCGCCATAGCGGCCGCGACCCTTTTGGTGAATCGCTGGCGGTCCATCCAGGCATCTCCGTCAAAGGGCTTCCCGAATGTCGCCTCGACCAGCGCCCGTCCGAGCTCGAATGCCGTCAGTTGCCGGCGGGCGCGGGCGAGTTTTTTTCGAAGGAAG
>CAZSFB010000474.1:0-2402 GCA_964606035.1 uncultured bacterium
TGGTCCCCCCTGTCACGCCATCGCCTTCTGGTAGCCGTCGAGGAGACGCTTGCCGAGGCTCGTCTTGTGAACCTCGTCTGCCCCGTCATAGATCCGGGCCGCCCGCTCGTGGCGCCAGTAGTAGGACAGGATCGTGTCGTCGGTCATGCCGAGCCCGCCGTGAACCTGGAGTGCCCGGTCAATGATCTTGGCCATGGTGTTGGCGACGACGAACTTGATCGCGGATATCTCGTTGCGGGCCGCCTTCGCTCCCTGCGTGTCGATCTTCCAGGCCGCGTGCAGCGTCATGAGCCGTGCGGCCTGAATCTCGGCCTCGGACTCCGCCACCCAGTGCTGGATCACCTGCCGGCTCGCAAGTGTGCGGCCCGATTCGTCGATCTTGCGCTCCACCGCCCGGCGGCAGAGCAGATCCAGCGACCTCCGGCAGATGCCGATCCAGCGCATGCAGTGGTGGATGCGCCCCGGCCCCAGCCGGTCCTGCGCAATGGCGAAGCCGAGCCCCTCGCCGCCCAGCCGGTTCGTCACCGGCACCCGGCATGACTGGTAAAGGATCTCCGCGTGACTCGCGTAGCCGCCGCCCTCATGCCCCATGATGGAGATGTTCCGCACCCGGTTGAAACCGGGCGTGTCCGTGGGGACGATGATCATGCTCGCACGCAGGTGCGGCTGCTGGTCCGGGTTTGTCACCGCCATGACGATGGCGAAAGCGGCTCCGTCGGCGGAGCTAGTGAACCACTTCTGGCCGTTGATGACGTAGCTGTCGCCGTCCTTTTTTGCAGAGGTCTCAAGCATGACCGGGTTCGATCCGGGCATCTCCGGCTCTGTCATCGAGAAGCAGCTCCGGATCTCGCCTGCGACCAGCGGCTCCAGGTATTTCTTCTTCTGCTCCGGTGTCCCGTACCGGTGGAGAATCTCCACTTTGCCCACATCCGGGGCCTGGCACCAGAAGACAAAGTGGCCGAGCGGACTGCGGCCAAGGGCCTCCGAGATCGGGGCGAACTCCGCCACCTTCAGGCCGAGGCCGCCCAGTTCCTTCGGGAAACAGGGAGCCCAGAGCCCCATCTGCCGCACGAGTTTCTGCTTCTCGCGGATCTTCGGCATCATGGCGTCGAAGCCGAGCGCCTGGAGTTCCCCCTCCATCGGGATCAGTTCCGAATCCACAAACTCCGTGACCATCTTCACGGCGGTTTTCACCTGGTCTGACAGCTCGAAATCCATGACCGTTTTCTCCCTTGCCAGCCCGGATGGCTCCGGTCACGGCACTGCCCGCCAGCATTTGCCGGCAAACACCCGGAAGACATCCTTTCACGGCGGACCACGAAGGGAAAGCCCGTGGGCCATTCTCGCCGGAAAACCGGGAGGCGACGGATCAGGCAGGCGCCCCCCCCTCTCTACTCCGCTTCGGGGAAAAGCACGTGGAAGATGGTTTCCACGCCGGGACGGCTTTCAGCCCAGACGGCCCCGCCCGCGGAGACCGCAATGTCGCGGACCGACGGGAGGCCGAGGCCGTGGCCACCCTGCTTCGTGGTGAAGAACCGGTCAAAGAGTTTCGGCATGGCCTCCGGCGTGATGCCGGGGCCCGTGTCGAGAACGGTCAGTTCCACGTAGGAGCCGGGTTTCAGGCTTTCTGTCTCCGGCCGCTGCCGGAGCGCGTCCATGTCCATCGGCCGCCGGTGGAGCGCCACCTTCACGCGGCCCGGATGGTGGGTCCCGATGGCCTCCACGGCGTTCGAGACGAGATTGAGAACCACCTGCTGGAACCTCACCACTCCCGCCCGGACCATGAGCGGCTCCTGCGCGGCGGGGGTTTCCGGCGGCAGCATGAGCGTGATGTTTTTGGGCACGGTCACCTGGAGCAGGTGCGAGAGTTCCCGAAGCGCGGCGCCGGCGTCCGTCCGTTCGCGGCCCGTCACGTTCTGGCGGGAATATTCCATGAGCTGGCTGGCAATGGATTTCGCCTTCTCGGCGGCATTGCGGATCTGGCGGAGTGCCTCGGCGATCTCCTCCGGTGTGAGCGGGTGTTTCAGCGCGTAGTCGGCCCAGCCGTTGATCGGGTTCAGGAGGTTGTTGAAATCGTGGGCGACAGAGGCGGCGAAAGTACCCAGGCTCACGAGCCGCTGTGACTCGTAGATCCGGCGGACCAGTTCCGTCCGCTCGTCCTCAAGGGCTTTTCGCCGCCACTGGCCGATGGCCAGCGCCGTGAGGTCGGCGAAGGAACCGGCCAGCAGCATCTCCTCCTCGGTCCATTGCCTTGGCCCGGAGGTCTCCTCGCAGCAGAGGACCCCGATCGTCTCGCCGTCCAGTGCCACCGGAGCGTCCATGAGGGAAACAATCCCGTGACGCTCAAGATAGCTGCCCGCGTATTCACGGGTACGGGGGTCCACGGCGGCCTGGAAGGCCGG
>CAZSFB010000475.1:0-2368 GCA_964606035.1 uncultured bacterium
CGGCTACGATTTCATCCAGCGGCTCAGCAGCCGGCTGAGGATTGTTCAGGACCGGCCGATCAAGGACATTGATCTGGAGCGGACCGAACTGGACGCGCTGGCCTACCGGATGGGATATTCAGGCGGTGGACGGACGGAAGCCCGCCGCCGCCTGCTGGATGATTACCGGCGGCACACGGAAGCTGTCAGGGATGTCTATCTCAGGACCCTTGGTGTCACCGGCAACGAATGATTCCCGTTCAGAACTGATTTCCGTTCAGTCTGTTTTCCACCACCGCGAACACTTCCGCTCTGCTAGAATTCCGCCGGTTGCCCCCTGAGACCGGCAACAGACAGGCGTACGCACATGGAACTGAAAGCAGATTTCTGTGTCATTGGATCCGGAGCCGGCGGGGCGCCGCTTGCGACGGAACTGGCCCTTGCGGGTGCCTCGGTTGTCGTGCTGGAGGCGGGCGGACCTGCACCGCTTGCGGAGCTTGGCGAAAAAATCGAGAGGTCATTCTGGCGGGTGCTTCGCCACCGCAATGCCACCATGTCCGTGGCCACCGGGCTTCCGGTTTTCCCTATCGTTCATGGCGTCTGCGAGGGGGGCTCGACGGCCCTCAATGCCGGCAGCGCCTTCCGGCTTCCGGATTTCCTGCAGAAGGAATGGACGAAAGCAGGTGCGCCTGACCTGCATGATGCTTTTGACCGTGTTGATACTTTCATCAAGGTGTCGGAAACCGCAGACGAGCTGCTCGGGAAAAATGGCGAGCTGATGCTGAAAGGACTCAACCATCTCGGCTGGAAAGGCGGCAGGGTTCCCAGAAACGCGCCGGGCTGCACCGGCCGTGCGGTCTGCACACTCGGCTGCCCGGAAAAGGCCAAGCAGGCGACGCACCTGGCCTATCTGCCGGTGGCACGGTCCAAAGGGGCAAAGGTTTTTCTGAATACCACCGCCACCCGGCTGACCCGGTCCGGGAGAAGCATCACCGGTGTCGAGGCGCGGTCCGGAGACGGAAAATCCCTGACCATCCGGGCCGGAAAAACCATTGTATCGGGGGGTGCGGTCTTCACGCCTTCACTGCTGGCACGGAGCGGGATCACCACGCCGGGCATCGGGGAGAACCTGATGCTGCATCCCGGTTCCGTCATCGCCGTGCATTTCGATGAGCCCGTCAACATGGGCATGGCGGCCGTTCCCCAGAGTGTTTATTCCGACGAGTTCCTGGAGTCTGAAGGGTACATGATACTTCTTGGATCGGTGCCGCCGCACCTGACAGTCCCGGCACTTCTCGCCACGGGTGTTCTCTCCAGTGTGCGTGATCATGCACATACCGGTTTCTGGGGCGCGCTGGTCCGGGATGGAGAGAACCGGGGAAGCGTCATGGCCCGGCGGCGTGGCCGCCGGCTCCGTTACCGGATCGGCGCACCGGAGGCGGCCAGGATCCGGCAGTCACTGATCAGGCTGGCCGAAATGGCCTTCGCGGCCGGTGCGCGGTCGGTCACTCCGGTCTATTTGGGCTCCAGGCGCTACCACGGGCTCGATGAACTTGCACGGAACCTTCCGGACCCGTTGCCGGTCAGACGGCTTGCCGGTGGGAGTGTCCATCCGATGGGAACCTGCGGAATCGGGCGCGTCTGCGAAGGGAACGGGCAGGTCCGGGGCTACGACAGCCTGTATGTTTCTGACGCGAGCCTTTTCCCGACCTCAATAGGGGTGAATCCCCAGTTCACCATTATGGCCCTTTCCACGGCCGTTGCCGCGAGTCTGCTGGACTGACATTTCAGTGGCTTAATGAACACTGGTGCAGCCCCCTTGCCGCCGCCCGGCGGAGTGACCACGTTTGCTGAAATGACGAAGGCATCCACACGGATGGCCGGACGCTTAAGGAGATTTTGATGCAGTCCAGTACAAGACAGCTGTTCACCCTGGCCGTCTTCGCAATGATTTCCGCCACCCTGCTGAGTGGCTGCGGTACGTACAACGATATTGTCGCCCTGGATGAGGGTGTCACCAGGGCAGCCGCCGATGTGGAAACCCAGCTCCAGCGGCGCAACGACCTCATTCCAAACCTGGTAGCGTCCGTCCAGAAGGTCGCCGACCAGGAAAAGGAAGTCCTCACGGCCGTTACCGAAGCCCGTGCGAAAGCCTCCTCGATGCAGTTCAGTGGTGACGTTCTGACCGATCCGGCGGCGATGGAGGCGTTCCGCAAGAACGAATCCACGCTTCGGAGCGCCCTCTCGCGCCTCATGGTCACCGTCGAAAAATACCCGGACCTCAAGTCCAGCGAGGCGTTCATGAACTTCAACGCCCAGCTGGAGGGCACCGAGAACCGTATCGCGGTGGCCAGGACCCGTTACAACGACGCCGTGGCCCAGTACAACA
>CAZSFB010000476.1:0-2357 GCA_964606035.1 uncultured bacterium
TGAAAGCGATGGTCACGAAAAAGGACCGCGAATACACATTTGCCCAGACCTTCCCCACCGGCACCCACGCCATGTGGCTCTACTACTGGCTGGCAGCCAACGGAATCCATCCCTTCAACGACGTAAAAGCCATTGTCGTTCCGCCACCCCAGATGGTTGCCAACATGCGGGTCGGCAACATGGACGGATTCTGTGTCGGTGAACCGTGGAATGCGCGCGCAATCGCCGATGGCATCGGGTTCACCGCCACGACAACACAGGCCGTCTGGAAGGACCATCCAGAGAAGGTGCTCGGTACCTCACTCGACTATGCAACGAAATACCCCAATACCTGCCGCGCGATGATCATGGCGATACTCGAGGCGGCGAAATACATCGACACGATGGCGAACCGCACGAAGGTCGCCGAAATCATCTCCGCCAAGTCATACGTGAACACCGCACAAGCGGTGATCGAGGGACGGATGAGGGGAGAATACGAGGACGGGCTTGGGAAGAAGTGGACTGATCCGGACTACATGAAGTTCCTCGCCGATGGAGAAGCGTCTTACCCATATCTCTCCGACGGCATGTGGTTCCTGACCCAGCACAAACGATGGGGCCTGCTGAAGGCGGATCCAGACTACCTCGCCGTGGCCAAAAAGGTGACCCAGATCAATCTCTACACACAGGCCGCGCAGCAGGTAAAAGTAGCAGTTCCAAAGGACCTGATGCGCAGCTCAACCCTGATAGATGGCGTCGTCTGGGACGGGAAAAACCCGGCCGCCTACGCCAACGGCTTCGTGTTGAAAGCCTGATAAGCAGCAGGAGAGAGCAAAAAAAATGAGCAAGGCCACTTCAACAGCAGTCGAGGTATCCGTACGGCAGTCCGCGGCTGCACCCCAGGGTGCAACCGTTTCCCGGCTTGGTACATCCCCGGAAAAGCTCTCTCCGGCGGCGAACGCCCGCAAGGCGATGGCGGCATTCCTGAAATCACTGACGTTGCCCGCCATGGGCCTCGCGCTCTTTGTCGCCATCTGGGGAGCAATCGCCTCGACACGTCCTGACCTGCCGGGGCCGGTACCGACCTGGCATTCTGCCACGGAACTCTTCAAGGACCCATTCTACCGCAATGGCCCCAACGACCAGGGGATATTCTGGAACATCCTTTACTCGCTGAAACGGGTCGCCATGGGCTTCGGCCTGGCTGCCGTGCTTGGCATCCCGGCCGGGTTTATCCTCGGCCGGTCAGATACGCTGCACCGGATGTTGAACCCGGTAATCAGCCTGCTCCGGCCAGTTTCGCCGCTAGCCTGGCTGCCGATTGGTCTTCTGGTTTTCAAGGCAGCGCAGCCCGCTGCCATCTGGGTGATCTTTATCTCCAGCATCTGGCCGATGATTCTCAACACCTCGATGGGTGTGAAACTGATTCCTCACGACTACCTGAATGTGGCCCGGGTACTGAACCTCTCCGAATGGGAAACCACACGGAAGATCCTGTTCCCCGCAGTAATCCCCCATATCATTACGGGAGTCCGGCTCTCCATCGGCGTCGCCTGGCTCGTGATCGTCGCATCCGAAATGCTCACTGGCGGCGTGGGCCTCGGATTCTGGGTATGGGATGAATGGAACAACCTGAATGTCGAGCACATTATCATCGCCATCTTCATTGTCGGGCTGATCGGCTTGCTGCTGGAACAGGCACTGCTGTTCGCTGCCCGGCGCTTCACCTACTGAATGAAAGGGTCCATCCTTGAGCAACACAGAAAAATACCTGAGCATTGAGCAGCTTTGCGTCGAATTTGACACCCCGCACGGCACCTACCGCGCGCTCGACGATGTGACGTTTCATATCCGCAAAGGCGAGTTTGTCTCGATCATCGGCCACTCCGGATGCGGCAAGACAACGATTCTCCACGCGATCGCGGGTTTATCTGAAACCAGGTCGGGCGGCATTCTCCTCGAAAATCGTGAGGTGAACTCTCCAGGTCCCGACCGCGCCGTTGTATTCCAGAACCACTCCCTGCTCCCCTGGCTCACTGTTTATGACAACGTCCGGCTGGCAGTCGATAAGGTGTTCGGGAAAACCCGGGGAGCTGCCGAACGCGACAGCTGGACACTCCACAACCTGGAGCTCGTCCACATGGCCAATTCCCGGCACAAGACACCGGGAGAAATTTCTGGCGGCATGAAACAGCGGGTGGGGATTGCCCGGGCACTTGCCATGGAACCCAAGGTGCTGCTCATGGATGAACCATTTGGCGCGCTGGATGCTCTCACCCGCGCCCATCTCCAGGACACGGTCATGGATATCCACAGCACACTGAAGAACACAGTGATAATGATTACCCACGACGTGGATGAAGCTGTTCTTCTGT
>CAZSFB010000477.1:0-2347 GCA_964606035.1 uncultured bacterium
GCCTGTGCCTCTGGCGAATAGATCGGCTCGGCAGTGAGCTTCCCTTCCTTTTCGATCACCACCATCTTCGTGCCGCAAGGCTGGCAGAAGACCCTGTCCCCGACCTGGAACGGGCGCCTGGCGATAACGATGATGTTGCAGACCACGCACTGAAGTTCATTGGGCTGGAGAGGCGTGCCATCCCAGTACCGGTATTTCCCCCTGTACCGTTCCGGCACCTCGTCAAACGACCGCTGGCGGTTTTTCCGCAGATCCTTGATGGAGCGGACATTGCCCAGCATGCCGATCATCTGCATTTGTGGAAAGCGTCTTCGCCCCAACGGGTCGCGCCAGAGAAAATCGATCAGGAAACGGTCATCGAAAATATTCAGGTCAGGTGCGAGGATGTGGGCATAACGGTCGAAATAGACCATCTGCTTCACCAGCAGGACGAATTCACGGGGGAGGCGGACGTAGTTCCGGACGGCCGCTTCAACAACCGCGGTCAGCAGATCCCCGAAATTGAGTTCGCCCAGCGACGAATCCTTGAACTGCCCGAGAAGAATCTTCAGATCATCCTTGAGCTGAACCCGGTTGGTCTTGCTGTTGGTCGTGCCCAGCTTGATCAGAACGTCGGCCAGATTCTCATACGTACCGGCCATGAGCGAGACCAGCAAATGCGTGACCAGTTTACTGCGTTCATCGTCAAGCCGGCCGACTATTCCGAAATCCATGAAGTGAACCCCGGCATTGCCGGTAATGAGCAGGTTTCCCGCATGGACGTCCCCATGAAAGAACCCGTGGAACATCATCGTCCGAAGGACCGCCTTGATGCCGATGCGGAGCGCATCCTCCGGGTCGGCACCGAGCTTTCTGATCGATTGCAGGTCGTCAACCCTGGCCCCGTACAGCCGCTCCATCACCAGGATGCGTTTTGTGGAAAGGCCGCGATGCACATGCGCCGCATAGATTCGTTTGTTGCCAGCCGAGGCGAACACCGCGTTGAATCGCTCCATGCTGTTGGCTTCCAGCCGGAAATCGAGCTCTTCGTGAAGGGTCTGGTTGAAGTCGGAGACGATCCCGACCGGGTTCGCCAGATGGGCGTTTTCAAAGATACGCACCAATCCTTTGGCCACAAGAAACAGAATGCCGAGATCCCGTTCGATGATATCCTGGATGCCCGGGCGCTGGACTTTGATCACGGCTGGCGTGCCGTCCGCAAGCTCGGCGAAATGGACCTGGGCGATGCTGGCTGCCGCGACGGGAACGGGCTCGATCTTGCGGAAGCGGGATTCCCAGTCCGGGCCTAGTTCCTCGGCAAGAATCCGTCTGACATCCGAAAATGGAAACGAGGGAACCTTGTCCAGGCATTTGAGGAACTCATCCGAGACTTCTCTGGGGAAAATGCCCGGACTCGACGCCATCATCTGCCCGAGTTTGATAAACGTGGGGCCCAGCTCTTCAAATGCGAGCCGTAACTGCCGGGCCAGGGCTTTGCGCGAGGTTTTCCCTTGCAGACGTTCCAGAGGCAACCGCAAGCCATGACGCGCCAGCACGCCGGTAATTTCCAGAAGCCGCCGGGGATCCGGCATGAGTCGGCGAGGGATTTTTACTTCGGGATCATGTGGTATCCCCGTGAAATCCGGCGGTTCCAGACGGGCCAGCGCAGTGGGGTCTTGAAGCTGTCCGCCAATGGTCCTGACCTTTGGGGAACGGCGTTGCTCGATAATGACCTCTTCTCTTTCCTCCCCGTCTTGACCCTTTACCGTCGAGGCTGGATTGCCATTACCCCGTGGAATGGACGTGGATGGACCGGGAACCGTCGCGGGCCTTGGAGGCGGTGGCACCTTAAGGGGAGAAGCGACTTTTTCCATCCCGATCGCTTCCAGTTTTGCCTTATCGAATGCCAGGCCACTGGATATCTCGATGTGAGCGGCATTGCCCTCCAGCGTCACCGTTTCGGTCGCATTATCGCCGACATGAACCGGTATACTGGAGGGAGGCGCAATCTTGAGCGGCACCTTATGGCCCTGCCTGTCTGAGGCTCTCTGTTCTGACATGCGCTCCCCTCGCGGTGGGCTTTGTGCTGCCAAGGCAGAATACTCGCAATCGCGTACGGGTCAGCTCCGGTAAGGCTCCTGATACTCCACGCCGATCCGGGTCAGACGGTCCTTGAATTCCTGCTCCATCTTGCTCCACATGGCACCCATAAGGTCTTCGGAGTTCGACCGTCCGAGCTTGACGCCCGGATACGGCTCGAAATCCCCGAGGACTTCCTTGTATTCGCCGATCGTCCTGTTCATGACCGAGCCAAACTTGCTCAGCATGCTCTTGAAGCTTGCCATCATGAAACCGG
This sequence comes from uncultured bacterium, assembly GCA_964606035.1. GTDB lineage: Bacteria > JAGRBM01 > JAGRBM01 > JAGRBM01 > JAHCIT01 > CAZMGV01. Next base: position 2,336 of record CAZSFB010000477.1, read on the forward strand.
AAAGCTCTTTCT
>CAZSFB010000478.1:0-2333 GCA_964606035.1 uncultured bacterium
ACGGACTACTACCTTCTCAACATTCCGGACTACTTCGTGCGCGGTTCCAAGGGTGGCAGCCGGGCGGGCAAGGACTGGGTGCATGTGACGGCTGAGGGATACATCCAGCCCTGCTCGGAACTGCCCATCAAGGCCCACTACTCGGAGTTCAGCGAGAGCACGATCACCGAGAAGGATATCTGTGACAAGTGCTGGTTCGCCTGCCGCGGCGAAAGCCAGGCCCCGCTCGACATGGGGCGCGTACGCGAGATCATATCCAAACCCGACTACTCGCTGCCGTTTGAATCGTCGCTCGCCATGTGATTTGTCCGGCCCGCGGGCCGGCCCCCGGAATAATGGCGGAATCCGTCAGTGCGGGTGCGGCTTGCACTCGGCACAGCCGCAGTCGCGGCGCAGGGCTTCCAGCGTGTAGATGGCGTCGTAGCCGTCCGACCAGGTGAGGAACATCCGCCCGTCGGAGATTTTCACCTTTTCGGGATATGGCTTCACTTTTCCTGCCCCCGATAGCGGCGAGGGCTGGCCGGGCCGCTCGAATGGCGGCGGCTGGAGCTGTCGGAGCTGGTCGAAGGTGAAGATCGAGTGGTGGCTGTCATCCCAGTAGACTTCCAGCGCATAGTTGCCGAGCCCCTGGCAGCTCCGGATTTTGAACGGATTGGTGATCTGGATGAGGTCGGCCATGTCGGTATACTCCCTGCGCGGCTCAGATAGGTTAGCCGGACACTCCGGACAAGGGGGACGTCCCCTCCAGTGTCTCAGGGGACAAGTCCGAGACGCCGGAGCCCCTGCAGGGCTTCGGACGCCAGGAACTGGTGGCCCCGGACTCCTGGAACAGGGTGGGATTCGTCCAGCCGGAGCATCCGGGTGTCGCTGTCCCGGTAGGCGTTCACGGGATCAATCACCGGCGCCTGCCAGGCGGCGAACACCCGGCCCATCTGGTCGTGGACCGTGACCAGACCGTAGTTCCGGTCCTGCGCGAAGTCCGGGATGATGAATCCTGCGACCCGGGAACCAGCCCGCTGGGCCGCATCGAAGATGAGTCCCAGCGAACCTTCCATGAGACTGATGCCAGGGGCCTCTGGCGTTCCGCCGCGGGTCATGATCCGGCCGTTGCGGCTTTCGGACTGCATGGCTGCCTGACGGCCGGTCATGAGCATCTTCTCGAACAGGATGCCGAGCCGCCACCACCGTGGCAGGTGTGTCGGGCGCGGCTCGATCGTATCGGGCGTCTCCAGCAGCATTGCCGGGGAGACCGCCCAGAGAATAATATCAGGGTGTTCCCGTGACGCCGGCTCAGCCACCACGGCCGAGCCCGCCACGTTCGCACCGAGGAGTGACCGGTTGAGCACCTGCACCCGGCCGCCCAGTTCCCGCTCTAGCCGCACGGTCCAGAGGTCCTTCGCCTGCACACCCGGTCCCCAGGTCTCATCACCCGAAAGAACCACAATCCGGATCTGGCCTGAAGGCAGCGAGCCAAGCGGCGACGGGGGCTGGCGGAACCCGGCCGCGTCAGTCTGGTACCATTCCGGATTCCGCTCCATGACCCTCGTGCCGCTCCAGTCAATGCGGCGCGCGGCCCACTCGCCGAGACCGGCGAGCACAAGGAGCACGGCAAAGGCGGCAAGAAACGGCTTCATCTCACCAGATCTCTCCGTAAAGTCTTTGTACCCGTTCGCGGTAGTTCATCAGTGTCCCGAACAGGTCGAAGGGGCCGGACCCGTCCAGAAGCTCCCGGCACCGGGCAATAAAGGCATCTTCCGCCGCAAGAAGCTCCGGGGCGTTTTCCCCCTCCAGATATTCAGGAATGGTCCGGGACCGGGTGTTTTTGTCGGGCAGACAGCCTGTGTGCCGGCTTTCACCAAACTTGAACCACCGTTCGCCGTTCAATGAATCCAGAACGCGGGCAAACGGAAACAGCCGGCAGGCGAGCGGCCGGTGCTTGTGAACGGAGCAGAGACCGCCGTCCGCAAGAAACGGACAGTTCCCTTCGGGATTCAGCCGGATCTTCGCCATGGGAAGAAATCCGGATCCGAAGGTGAATTCGCCGTGGGTTTTCATGAACTCCCGTGGAGTAACTCCAAGTCCACCGGCCAGCCTGTGGAGGTCGGCATCAGTCAGAGGCACCTCCACCTGTCTGCAGCAGCCGCCGCAGCCACGGCATTCAAAGGGCACCCGCTCGCCGGGGGCAATCTCGCGGGCCTCGCCCCCCTCGATCATCTGGTTCAGCTTGCGGGAACGGATATCCACGCTGGCAATCTGGCACGGCCGCCGGAATCTGTCACTTGCCGTTATGTTCCGTGTGCTAGGCTCCCGCTGCCATGCAGATACCTGACTAT
>CAZSFB010000479.1:0-2304 GCA_964606035.1 uncultured bacterium
GGGTGAAACGGATGGGCGAGTTAAGGTTCAGTTCGCGATGGATCGTCGGATTTCGCAAGTCGGCATCGATCAGCAAAACCCGCTTTCCTGCCATGGCGGTGGTGGCTGCCAGGTTTATTGCAGTGGTGGTTTTACCTTCCCGCGGCGAATTGCTGGTAATGAGAACTGTCCGGCCGCCTTCCACCGAATGGGAAAATTTCACATTGGTCCGGAGGGTGCGATAGGCCTCAGCGGGTATGGATGCCGGCCGGAGCCGGGCGACCTGTGAGGCGGGGGTACCGGCGGCGGCGCCGTCCTCCATGTCATCCGTTCCGCCAATAACCGGAATAGTTCCCAAAATGGGCATGTCGAACAGTTCCCGGAACTCATCGAGACTTTTGATCCGGGGGTCCATGATTTCCATGAACACAGCGGCAAGAAACCCGAGCGCAAGGCCGATGAGGGCCGCCAGCGAGATTGTCCGCTGCGGATTGGGCTTTATGGGGCGGGTAGGCTGAACTGCCTTTTCGACGATCCGGATGTCGGTGTCCCCGATGTTCCCGGTGATGTCGATTTCCTTGAACTTCTGGATCAGCGCATTGTAGAGCGCCTTGTTCGAATCGGCTGCCCTCCGGAGCAGGTCATACTGGATTGCCTTTTCGCGGACATGTATGGAAGCCTCCCGGGTTGCCCGGCGTGACCGGCGGATGGACTCCTCCTGGCTGGCGATCCGTTTGCGGAGAGAGGCGATCTGCTCGTCGAGGGCTTTCATTTTAGGGTGTGCGGGCAGGTACCTGGATGACAGTTCGGTTTTCTCCGTTTCCCGTGCCACGAGCTGCTGCCGGAGGGAATACACTACATCCGCTTCGGAATCTTGACCGGAAGAGGGCAGTGCCTGGGCAAATCCGGCCTGTGCCTGGGTTTCCGACTCGGTGGAGACATCCATGATATCGATCCCGTGCTTTTTCACGTAATCGATCACGGCTTGCTCCGACTCCTGTACCCGCTGTTCCAGCTCGATGATCTGTTCCTTCAGCCAGGTATGGGATTTCTGAAAGCTGTCGATCTGCTCCTCGATGGTCTTTGAGATGTACTGCTCGGCATAGGTATTCGCCATCCTCATGGCCTGCGCGGGATCGTTGTCGGCGCAGATGATCCGTATGATCCGGGTGTTCTCGAGGCGGCGGATTTCCACAGAGTTCCGGATCCGGTTGACCCAAGCGGTGAATCCAACTTCTCCCTCGCTTTCAGGGGTGTAACCCATGGACCGTGCAACCCGTTCGGCCATCGGCTTGGAGCGGAGGATCTCCATCTCTGTGTCGAACTTCATGTTCGTCACGTAATAGGCCTCGAACGATACCATCTGCCGGGGGAGCATTTTCATGGCACCGTCTGCCTGGAGCGATATGCGGGTTTCGGCCTGGTAGACTTTCGGCTGCCGCAATGTGATGGCTGCGGCGGTAATCGTGACGAGGGCGAAGACGAGGCCAATCAGTGGCGCCCTTTTTTTCAGGAACCGCAGGATCTCGTGGTGGCCTATCTTCTCGATATTCAGGTTCACCTGCTCACCCGCTCAGAAAAGGCCCTCCGGCACCGTGATGAGGTCGCCTGGAAGCAGCTTGAGATTCTTGTCCTTGTCGCCCTTCATGATGTCGTCCACGCGGACCATGAAGATTTCCCGCTCCGGGCCCTGGCCCCGAATGACGCGGGTGCGATTGGCTGACGCATATTCCGTAGGGCCACCCGCCTGCAGTACCACGTTGAGGACGGTCGTATCCTCGGCCCAAGGGTAGGTACCCGGGTTCTTGACGGCACCGGTGACGAACACAAACTCGCCTCTGACACCGCCACCTGCGCCTCGGACGAACACGATATCTCCATTTTTCAGGTTCAAGTTCTGGGAGAAGTCACCCTTGGTAAACAATGCCGATAGATCCACGCGGCGGATTTCGACCGGCTGTCCGTCTTTCCCCGGGGCGTCACCGAGCCGGACGATATCGCCCGTGAGGGTTGTTCCTGCCTCGGGCCCACCCGCATCGAGAAGTACCTTGAGAATGCTGGTGTCATCCTCGAGATAGTAGAGTCCCGGCTTCTTCACGGCACCGAACAGATAAACCTTCTGGCTGCGGAAGCCGGCGACATTCACTGTGACGATTGGATCCACGAGATAATCAGCCGCCAGCCTGGAGGTGATGAGGTCATCGATCTCCTGGGTAGTCTTACCTGCGACCTGCAGGTCACCCAGCAGCGGGTAGCGAAGAGTGCCCTTGGTGCTGACTTCAAAGGTTCCTGAGAGGTCATCCTCTTTCCAGACCTGTATCTGAA
>CAZSFB010000480.1:0-2303 GCA_964606035.1 uncultured bacterium
TTCATGAGCATTGCCAGATCGCCGCTGGTCGCCTGGAGCCGCTCCGCCAGCGCCTTGACAATGGCCCGGTAGATACGAACCCCAGCGTGCGGGTGCTTTTCGCAGAACTCATCAATAGTGGCCCGGTCCAGTTTCAGCGTGGCTGTCTCCATCGCGGCGACGCAGCTGGCGGTGCGCACAGCTTCTTCCATGAAGACCGCCATCTCGCCGAAATACCCGCCGCCGCCGATATACGACAGGAAGCTCTGATTCTCGCCCTTGACGATATTCACGCCGCCCTTCAGCACGAGATACAGCTCGTGTCCCGTTTCACCTTCAGTGACAATGGACTTGCCGGCCGGATGGACTTCCTCGGTACAGACAGCCGACAGCATTTCCAGTTCGTGGTCATTTAGTTCCCGGAACAGGAAGTTTTTCCGGAGGAGCTCTGTTCTCTGGTTGCTCATGCGTTCTGGCGAGTGAATATAAATCACCCGTAACGCCGAATCAGGCGGGGGTCAAACCAATATATTAAGGTCCGGATTTGACACCGGGCGGAGAAACGGCCGCTGCCGGGGACGGCGGCGCGGCGGAATCCTGTTCCTCATCCCTGTGGCGTTGTGTGTTTTCCTCTGTTTTTCTGTGGCGGAGATTTTAATGAACCCTCCCCATGACCGTGCGGAAATTTGACATAATATGGGGGAATTCCGTGTCGAAACGTGTTGAGCCGTGTCGAAGCGGGCCTTGTGGAAGTTTGTGGCCATGACGTTGTGAGTTTTTCTGTGTCTTCCTGTTTTAATGTGAATGAAAATTCATGGAAACTGGCTTGCCCGGAAATCTTAATCCGCTGTGAGCAGCAACTCCGTTTGCACCAGGGCCGGGGGAGGTTCGTCGCCAGTGGCAGTGACGGCCTCCACTTCACGGACAAAGACCCTTGTGGGCTCAATTTTTCCATTCTCCACAAGACCGGCCTGCACACTGGCAGCCCTTGCCTGTGCAAGTTCCCTGAGAACCGCAGGCTCTACAACCTGCACATCGAGCAGGCGTTTCCATATGGCTTCCGTGACCAGCTGAAGCCCTTCGCCTGAGCTCTCCTTGGGAAAGTCCGGACTGCCACTGGACAACTTAAGCTGTTCATAAACCTGGCGGGGCGGCTCCTGAAAACGCTCCTGGTAGATCTTGCGGAGGATCCGGGCCCTGTCAGTATCCGAAAGGACCACATCCGGAACAGCACCGCTAGTACCGCTTTTCGACATCAGCTCGTCGGCGCGGCGCTCACGCATCCGCTGAAAAAGTTTCTGCTCCTTAAGGGCCGGCACATCGGCACCGGCATCCGCACGGCCTTTCACCTCAATCCGGAGCACCGGCCGGTCAGCAAGCAGCTTCCCGATGGTTTCAAACTTCACACTCTCATCTTCGGACACCGATGCTGTTCCCGGCGCAAAATCAATATGGCTCAGCTGGTCGCCCCCTGCGCCAACCACGAGACTGGCAAGGGCAGTAAATGGTGCGGCCGTTATCTTTTCGAGCAATGTCTTGACGGCCGCCCAGATTACCTGTCCGTACCGGAATTCAGGATCGTCAAGGTCGCCACGAACTGGCAAATCAATACGGATCTTTCCTTCACGGTCCTTGAGAATCGCAACCGCCAGCTTGACCGGAAGCGACGTGGCATCGGGACTGTCAGTCCGTTCACCGAACGTGAACTGGTCGATCATGACCTTGTTTTCGCCAATCAGCTTTCGCTGGTTCAGCCGGTAGCGCAGGTCAAGAAATACCTTTCCCTTGTCAATGAGATAACCGGCATATTTGGCCGAGTATGGCGTAAACGAGGCGACCTCGATTCCCTGGAAGCTGAGGGTCACATCCGTATAGGCCGTACCGCTCAGGGGATTGATTTCACCCGTGATCAGGACGGGGGCGTACCGATCCACCTTGCCCTTCAGGTTCACCTTCGCATGGCCCGTACGGCTGGAAGAAAGGCCCTGAATGGACCCCTCAAGCTGCTGGATCCCGATAGAAAAACCCGGTTCCAGCGAGTAGTCGGAAAAGTTCACCGACCCGTCCAGAAACCTGACGGCCCGGATCGAAGTCTTCATTGGAGACTTTTGGGCAGCCGGTTGTGCCGGGGAACTGCTTTCAGATGACGGCTTCACAATATCCACGACATTAGAGGACTGGTCATTCCTGATAATCACCCTCGCAAAAGGTTTTTCCAGCCGAATCTCGCTCAACGAGAGCTGTGCTGGTGTCGATTCATAATGAACTTTCTCGAAAGCCAGCTGGTCCCAGCGCGCGAAGTCAGCCTGATCCCTCCGGTCCAC
>CAZSFB010000481.1:0-2283 GCA_964606035.1 uncultured bacterium
CAAGAAACTAGGCTACAAGGGGATCGAGACGTGCGAGCTGAACTTCGAGAATGTTCGTATTCCTGCTGAAAACCTTGTCGGCGGATTGGAAGGACGCGGCTTTTATCAGGTTATGGACGGGCTTGAAACAGGCCGGATCAACGTGGCTGCCCGTGCTGTGGGTGTGCTCAGGGGTATTTTCGAGGATTCAGTCAAGTACGCCCAGGAGCGGGTGACTTTCGGGAAGCCGCTGATCGAGCACCAGCTCATACAGCAGAAACTGGCGCTGATGCATACCGATCTGCAGGCGGCACGTCTTCTGACCCTGGATGCTGCCCGAAAAAAGGACAAAGGACAGCGGTGCGATCTGGAGAGCGGTATGGCGAAGCTGTTTGCCTCTGACGCCTGTGCCAGGCACAGTTTCCAGGGGATTCAGCTTCACGGAGGTTACGGATACACCGCCGAGTTTGATGTCGAGCGGTATTACCGTGATGCCCCGCTCATGACCGTGGGCGAAGGGACAAATGAGATTCTCCAGACGGTTATCGCCAAGCAGCTGAAGAAGCGGTATTCCATCGACTAGGAAGGTGTGCTGACGTGGCCCAGAAGTACTTTGAGGATTTCCGGAAGGGCGAAGTGCTCCGGCACTGGCCGGGTCGTACGGTGACGGAAGCAGACGATACTTGGTTTACGCTGCTGACGATGAACACCAATCCGCTCCATTTCGATGCCTATTGGGGAGCGAAGTCCCAGCACGGCCAACGGCTGGTGAATGGCACTCTCGTCTTTTCCATCGTGGTTGGAATGAGCGTGAAAGACGTATCCGAGATATGCATTGCCAACCTTGAGTATGAGAGCGTGAAACACATTGGTCCGACCTTCCACGGCGATACGCTGTATGCGGAGACGGAAGTTCTTGAGGCCACGCCATCTACGTCAAAAGATGACCGGGGCATTATTTATGTGGAAACCCGTGCCTGGAACCAGAAATCGGAAAAAGTGCTGACGCTCCGTCGGCGGGTTCTGCTCCCACGCCGGCCTGCATCGGTCCCGGATCCATATCCCCCGTCCCCTTTTGCGAAGGGATGACAGGCAGCCCTGTTTAAGATAGTCAGGAAGTCCTATGAGTGAGGAAAAACCGATAGACCCAGTTTCTCGGGATGCCGCTACCGCAGGTACCGGACAGGATGCCGCTGTCCGGTTTGATGGCAAAGGGAGGGGAGATCGGGGCCGGGATCGCCGTCGCGGCCGTGACCGCCATGAGCCACGTGGAGAGCGTCGCGAGCAGGGGCACAGGGGTGACGAACGCCGCCAGAGATCCGGCCTGGAACGGCCAGAACCACAGATCCACTACGGACGAGCCCTGAATGTCCCTGGCAGTGGTTCGCGCCGGGATCGGTGGGCTTCAGCAATTGAAAAGCTTCGGTCAATTGATGGCGTGATGGCACCGCTGGGAGTTCGCCCGCCCAAAGAAATCGAGAGGGATCCGATCTGGACCGATTCTGTCCAGGGACTTCCAAAGGCCGTGGAACTCATGGGGCAAGTGCCTGCCGATGGCCTCCAGTCCCTCCGTGACGGCGTGGCCCGGTTCCTTACCCGGGAAGGTGTGGCCACTACGGAGCATGAGGTATTTATTACCCGCGGAGTACAGCATTCGCTTGCGCTCCTGACTCTGTGCTTTGTGGATCCGGGTACCACCGTGATTACCGAGAAGCTGACCAGGGCCAGGGCTATCCAGGCGTTCAAGCAGGCTAACGCCCGTATTGAAGTCGCTCCAGCAGATTCTGACGGAGTTGATCCAAGGGCCTTGGACAGGCGTCTTCAGGCGGGAGGCGTAAGGCTCGTTTATCTGAATCCGACTTATCGAGAACCGGATGACGCGATCCTGTTTGACAAACGCCGTCAGGAGATCGCAGAAGTCTGCGCCCGGCGCGGTGTTGTCCTGGTTGAAGATGATTCGTTCCGCCAGGTGTATTTCGGTGCGCCGCCTCCGCGCCCGATCCCTCCACCGTCTGGGCTGTTCCGGGTTCACCTCCTTGATCTCGAGATGCTTGTCTCTCCTTCCCTGCCGGTGGCTGCCATGGCATTGCCGCTTCCTGTGAAAGAGCGACTGATGCGGTTTGTGGACGCGAACGGAATCCGCACGGAACGGATCCCGCAGGAAATCGCCTCGCGACTGCTGAATCACAATGGTTGGAACGTCTATCTTGACCGGCTGCGGGTCATTCTTCGCAAACGGCGTGAGGCATGGCTTCAGGGAGTTGAAGGCTGGCTAAAGGAACATATCGAGTACCACGCGCCGCG
>CAZSFB010000482.1:0-2275 GCA_964606035.1 uncultured bacterium
TCGACCCGATCCGCCGCCAGAAAATCAAGTCTGAACAGCCCTGCCTCTGTGGGCGCCCAGAATCGACTGACTGGCCGGTATTGGGATTGCCCGCCGTAGCGGGCTTACGCGACCGAACCGGCGGGTTTACCCCGTTTTCCCGGTTCTTGGCCGCTTGGTTCTACCCGACCTTGGACAACTCGTCCACCCTCCGGAGAATGATTTCCACAACCTCATTAATGGTCAGGTTGGACGAGTCAATTTCCATGGCCCCGTCGGCCACTTTCAGGGGGGCAAGTTCCCGGGCCGAGTCCTGCTCGTCACGGCGGCGCATATCCTCGATCGTGGCCTCCAGCGTGACATTTTCACCCTTTTCCCGGAGTTCCCGGAACCGTCGCCGGGCCCTTTCCTCAAGGGAGGCCGACAGGAAAAACTTGGCTTTTGAAGCCGGGAATACCACGGATCCCATGTCCCGGCCCTCGCAGACCACCCCGCCACGATCCCCCATGCGCCGCTGAAGGGCAGTCAGGCGATCCCGGACCGGGCGGTGTTTGCTGATCGTGGATGCCGCCATGCTGATTTCCGGAGTCCGGATAAGACCCGAAATATCTTCATCTCCCAGGAAGGTTTTCAGGCTTTCCGGACCGCCTTCGAGCCGGATATCCAGCGAGGGACAAAGGGCCTCGACCTGCTCCGGGCTGGATACATCCACTCCCTGGCGGCGGGCCGCCAGCGCGGCTGCCCGGTACATGGCCCCGGTATCCATATACAGATAGCCCAGCTGGCGGGCGACCTCCTTGCTGACGGTGCTCTTCCCGGCCCCTGATGGACCGTCAATAGCAATAACCGGTTTCACCCGGACGTCACCTCGCTGAACAGCCGGAAAAACTCCGGAAATGACGTGTTTACACAGTCAGTGTCGTCGATCTCGATTGGCTCATCCGCCCTGAGCGACAGCAGCGAGAGGCTCATGGCGATCCGGTGGTCTCCGTGGGAGCTGAACTTCGCGGCCTTGATCCGGCGGCCCGGCTCACCGAAGATTTTCATTCCCTCGTTCGTCTCCTGGACCTTGAAACCAGCCAGCCGGAGCCCCTCCGCCATCGTAGCGATCCGGTCGGATTCCTTTACGCGGAGTTCCTCGGCGTTCTTGATTACCGTCTGGCCGTTGGCGAATGCCGCCGCAACGGCAAGCGCCGGTACTTCGTCAATCAGCCGGGGAATCAGGGCCCCGCCGATCTGAGCATCCTTGAGCTTGCCGGGCTTCACCCGGAGCGTTGCCACCGGCTCGCCGCTTTCCTCGCGCTCGTCAAGCCTCTCGATCAGCGCCCCCATCCGCTCCAGAGCCACGAGAATGCCGTCACGGGTGGGATTCACCCCGACGTTTTTCAGGACCAGTTCACCCTGTTCTGCGATCAGGCCCGCGACCAGGAAAAAGGCCGCCGACGAAATGTCACCGGGGACATTCACTTTGGCCGCCCGGAGCCGCTGCCCCCCCTGGATCGAAGCCTTCTTGCTGCTCCGGTCAATCTTCACACCGAAGTGTCCACACATACGCTCCGTATGGTCGCGGGAAAGTGCCGGCTCGCTGACGCTGGTCACTCCATCCGCAAAAAGACCTGCCAGAAGGATCGCTGACTTCACCTGGGCGCTGGCAACCGGGGAAACATAGTCGATGCCGGTGAGATTTTTCCCGGCTGGCAATGGGCCCACCACTAGTGGGGCATTCTGGCCGTCGTTCTCGCCCGAAATAATCGCCCCCATTTTCCGGAGTGGTTCCACAACGCGCTTCATCGGCCGGCGGCGGATCGAACTGTCCCCGTCCAGCCGGGAGGCGAAATGCTGGGCCGAAAGGATACCGGTCAACAGGCGGATGGAGGTCCCTGAGTTGCCAACGTCGATGGTTGCAGAGGGCTCCCGCAGGCCATCAACTCCGACACCATGCACAATGACTTTCCGGGGACCTGGCGTTTCAATTTTCACGCCCATCAAACCGAAGGCCTTGCGGGTGGCGATACAGTCCTCGCTCTCAAGGAAGTTATCCACCTCGGTGATGCCATCAGCGAGTGACCCGAACATCATCGAGCGGTGGGAAATGGACTTGTCGCCAGGCAGGGAGATTTCGCCCCGGACAGTTGTGACAGGTTTCAGGGTAACGGAACTCATGAAGACCCCAGCTTGCGCCGCTCAACGGCTATTTTTTCAAGGTGCTGCTCCAGGGAAGCAATATCCCCGGATTCCAGAAGTTTCCGGATATCAGCAACCCCCTTCTCAAACCGGCCGAGCGCTTTCAGCACCT
>CAZSFB010000483.1:0-2261 GCA_964606035.1 uncultured bacterium
CCAGTCGGTGCAGCGCCTGCTCCATGATCTCGGCGAACACCGGGGCGAACACCGGCATTGCAATTTCGCTCACCGGCGGTTCGGGAACAACCATTTTGCAGACATCGATCACGATGCCGATGGCCCTCAGGAACATCAGGTTATCCTGCGGGGTCATGAACGATTTCACATGGGCCAGCGTCTCGTCCATGACCGCAAACAGCTGCTTCATGTCGCCCTCCTTGCGGATATCATGGTCAAAGATTGCGCTGCGCATTGCGGGGTCGGCGAAGAATTTCGCTGCCTGCTTTTCCATGAACTCCCGGTCGGTCTCACCCATGGCTCCCTTCTCGATCAGGCCATCCACGTATAGGCGGGGGTTGTTGAAAAAGCCGCCGAAGATCTCCTTCATGAGGCCGTTGCGGACGTTGTCCGGGAGCCGCTTCACCATGCCGAAGTCCAGCAAGGCGAGTTCGCCTCCGGGTGTGCAGAAAACATTCGCCGGGTGGGGGTCTGCGTGGAAAAAGCCGCCAAAAAATGCCTGCTGCAGGAATGAGCGCATGTAGGTCTGCATCAGCTTCACGCGGTCGACATTCCAGGCCTTGAGCTGTTCAACATTGTCGACGTTGGTCCCCTCGATAAACTCGAGCGTGAGTACCCGCCGGGTGGAATAGCGCCAGTAGACCTTCGGAACCTTCACGCCGAACGGGGCCATCTCCTTTTCCATCTGCTCGGTGGCGCGCCCCTCGCGGGTGAGATCCAGTTCGTGGCGGAGCGGCTCCTCGTATTCACGGTAGATCTGCATGAGATCGAACCGTTTCACCAGCCGGGAAACCCCCCGGATGAGCTGTCGCGTGAGCCACAGATCGATGGAGACACTCCGCTCCAGTCCGGGGTGCTGGACCTTCACAACCACCTTCTCGCCGGACGGCAGCCGGGCCACATGGACCTGGCCCATCGACGCCGCGGCGATGGGGGACTTTTCGAAGTCGGCGAACAGTTCGAGCGGCCCGACACCGAACTCGCTCTGGATCAGTCCGGCCACCAGCGAGTAGTCAGTGGCCGGCACACGGTCGCGCATAGCCTTGAACTCTTCGATGTATTCGGGTGGAAGCAGATGCATTTGCATGCTGGCGACCTGCCCGGCCTTGATATTGGCCCCCTTCAGCCGGAAGGCAGTCTCCTTGAACAGGATGGCGTTTCCCCGGTGAATACGGGACATTTCCTCCGGAGTGTGCGGCCAGCGGAATACCTTCCGCCGGAACCAGACCCACAGGTATGACATCACCATCCGCGTCTGCATCCAGGCCAGGCTCGAAAGGTGCCTGATGGCACCCGTTCGGTCCTGCAACTCGAGTGCCCGGGCAAACTTGCGGTCCGATTCGGCGAGCCGGTTGGAGAGAGACTGCACGAACGACCAGAGGACCTTCCGGCCGATCACCGGTTCCCGGCTTATCAGATCCAGAAACCGGTCATGCGGGATGAACAGGCATTCGATATCCCCCTCGGCCCGGATTGTCGCCGAGGTCGGCCGTTCGGTGACAAGGCTCATTTCGCCAAAGTGGTCGCCCGCGAACAGTTCGTTGATGCGTTGCTGCTTTTCGCCGCGGATGCTCTTGAGGACGAGGACCTTGCCAGTACTGACGACGAAGAGTCCGGGGCCGCGGGTGCCTTCCTCGATGATTGTCTCGCCGTCCCTGAACCGGCGTTCCTCGCACACGGATGCGACAGTCTGTGTCTCCGCTGGTGTCAGCGATTCGAAAACCGGCAACCGGTGCATGGCTTCTGAGCGGTCTATCTGGAGGTCCCTCGTTCGTTTTCCGATTCGGCTGGCCGGATTCCTTTATAACATGCCACCCCTGTCTCCGGATATCGGCCCCGCCCCCGGCTACCCCCCCCCGCTTGCCTTCGGAGGGGTGGCGGGCTAACTCCGGGCCGCCTCGGGCGGATTTTCGCCGGGGGCAAATACACACGCGACCGGCTGCCTGGACCCTACGGACTCTCTTTTAGACAAGGCAGGTTCCTCCAGGCCGGACGGTGCCCGGCGGGTGTTCCCGGACTTCTTCCCCTTTTAACGAGGGGGAATATCCGGGGATCACCGGGACCGTCTCTTTCAGGCAGCAAAGGAAGCGGAGGCCATAACCCAAGCTGACGTCCGCCGGGCCTATTCATCCCCCGCGATCCATCGCCGGGGGCGGGCCGCGACCGGACCTCGACAAAGAGAGAGGCGCTATCCCATGTCCGTGATCCAGATGAAGCAACTGCTGGAGGCAGGCGTTCAC
>CAZSFB010000484.1:0-2259 GCA_964606035.1 uncultured bacterium
TCGTCCAGAGGGAGAAAGCCGTTACGGTCGGCTCCATAGTTGACAAAAGCCGCCTGGATGGATGGCTCGATGTTGATGACCTGGGCCCGGTAAATATTGCCCTTGATGGAGTTGCCCTCGCCGACCTCGATATCGAGATCCTCCAGGCGGTCTTCATCGAGGATGGCGACGCGGACCTCTTCGGTCTCGGCCGCGTTGATGAGCATGCGTTTCATGGAAATCCTTTCTTTCCGTTGTGTATACGGTTCCGTCAGCTGTCGGTATGGCAGGACCAGCGGTTCCGCTCGAACTGGCACTGGTCGAGTACCGTGCCGTGATTGTCTTTGCTTTCCAGGACCGCGCGGTCACTCGATATCCGCACGGTCGTGTATCCCAGGGTTTCAAAAATGGCGCGGCCGACGACTTCGGGCGGGTATTCCCTCAGTCCGGAGTGCCAGTTGCTGCCCGCATTTCCTGCAGTGACGTAAAGTATTTCGGGCTCGGTCAGTTTCAGCGAACGCTCATAAAGATGGTTGTGGCCAGAGAGCACCAGCCGTACGCCATGACGGCGGAGACGTGCAGGCAGCAGGGACGCTCCCGGTTCCCATGAGCGGGCTGGCCCCGCCCAGGCCATGATTGGCCGGTGCATGACTGCTACCCGGAAATCACGGAGTGGTTCCTCGAGAATGCGGTCGAGCCAGGCGAGCTGGGGCGAGCCCTCGTCCAGCCATTCGTCCGTCGCCAGGACAATGATTTCCACAGGCCCCCGGACCAGGCGGTACCAGCGTTCGTTGCCGGGCAGGCTGAAGAAGTCATGGAACTCGGTCGAGGCATCCTCGTGGTTTCCCATGGCCGGGACAATTTCCGCGCGGGCGAGCACGGATGTAAACGGGGCAAAGAAGTTCCGTAGCCAGAGGCTCCGGTCGCCGGGCCGGTCCACAATGTCACCGGTGTGGACCAGCAGGTCGAATGATTCATTGAGAGCCGCCAGTGCCACCCGCCGGGCCCGGTCTGGGTAGCGGCGGCTGTCACCGGTGACGAGCAGGCGAACTTCCGGGGCTTCCTCCGCCAGGGGTGTCAGTGAAGCCACCGCCCGGCTGCCATCCTCGGCAGTGATAGCTATATCATACCGCTTGCCCGGATCGAGGCCCTCCAAAATGACAGACTGGAGGCCACTGGAAGCGGAGGACTTGATAGGAGGCGTGGTTTCGGTGCCGCCAATGGCAATCGTGATCCGTACTGGAGTTTCGTGGCGGGTTTGGAACCGGAGGGTTGCGCGTCCGCCTGCGACCTCCTGCCAGTAGGGCGGAACGGTGAAGCCGGGGACAGGATCAGGTGCGAGGGCACTTCCGAGTGCCACTGCCCCCGACAGGGCCACCAGCGCCAGTGCGAGCACAAGGAACTGGGTGTAGTCATGCTGTTTCAGGTCAAAACCCGTTTCCCGGTCCCTCCATCCACCTGCTCAACGGGTCCTGGGCGCTTCCGGACGGCTCAGGGTGGTGAGCCGCATTCATCCGGACAGGGTTCGCTTCAGGTCTTCGTTGCGGTGAGGGCCGTAAGTCCGGCTTTCCAATTGAGCCACCTGCTTCATGTATCACAGGGGATCTGCCGGACCCTGACCGTCAAGTCCAAAACCGCGTTGACGGTCACCGGGGGCTATGATAACGAGCCTTCCGGGATCACAAAGATCCCTGAAAACCGGCGTTTCCAGCGCCCACTGGCGAGTGTCTACCACCCCGATTTCCCGGAGGCAACTAGGGTCCATGAGCTATTCAAACGAGCAGTACGGCGATCATCAGGCCAATACAGAACAGGCTGCATCCCAGAGAATCGGTGCGGAAGGCATGAAGGATCTTCCCCCCCATGCGCTTGTGGGCGAAAAGGCCATCTCCAAGCCGGAGTTTTTCAATCTGGCGACCACCGAAGGCGGACTGCTCGCGGTGAAGGGCGGGCTGTATCTGGGCCTGATTGTTTCCATGGTGTTCTTTCTCAAGGGGTTTGGCGCCATGGTGAACCGCTGGCGCAAAGGAACCGGCAAATTCGAACTGAGTGACATCGGCCAGCGGGTGAAGGATTTCTTCAACTACGCGATGCTTCAGAAGCGCGTCGCCGAGCGGCCACTGGCTGGACTGATGCATCAGATGATCTTTTTCGGGTTCATCGTGCTGTTCATTGGTACCACCATCGTCGCGATCGAGTATGACCTGACCCGCAAACTGGACGAGCACTTCGGAACGAGCCTCGCCTTCTGGCACGGTGACTTTTATCTGGGTTACTCGT
>CAZSFB010000485.1:0-2258 GCA_964606035.1 uncultured bacterium
CGGGATGCCTGCTCTCCCGTTCCAACAGCATATCCAGCAGACGGGTGGCATCTGTATCCAGTTCGCTCAGTTCTGCGACGGGTTGTTCCCAAAGTGTTAGCCTGATGGACCAGCCCCGTTGTTCTTTTACTTCTGGAGGAAGAAATAGCCTTAGAGCAGGCCCGACCGGGCACCGGTAATAACGGGATACCCAGATAGCCAGCTCAATATCGGAAGCGGCGAGGACAGGCTCATCGGGATTGACCCGGCTGATGGGCCGGACCCGGCCTTCCGGAACTGTAGAAGGAAGTCGATTTGCAACGGACAGGATGATTCCGCGTTTCTCCTGCTTACCCCATGGGACCAATACACCTTGCCCCGGAAGGAGGCCTGAAGATTCAGGGACTGAATAGTAAACGTCGCCCCAGCGGGGCTCGCGGACGACAACGCGGGCGTAAGTAGTGAGGGTCATCAAAGACCTGATCAGCCGGGATTGTGAGAATTTCTGATACGGGGGCGTGGGGCACTGTGCTGTGAGACGTTGGGTTTCATCCGGCCATGTTTTCGCATCTGGCGGGCGAACATCCAGGTCATATAGGTCTGGATAAAAGCGACCAGGCCAATCGCATAGTACCAATCAGTGTCTGCCATCTCTACCCAAGTCATCAGTAGAAGCCTAACTGGTGACTGCCAAAGGACAAGTATTGAACCCGGTAATTATGGAGCAGCTGGTTGCTCGGCCTCTGGTTCCGGAGTTTTTGTCATTGTATTGGGGACAGTAAAGTGGTCCGGTCCGAACTTGGGATTTCTGGTGTATTCCTGCGTTTCGATGATGTGCTCCACGCCAGGAGCCGTGATCCTGATTTTCTCCGGAAAACCGCCAAATTTTGCCGAACCAGTTCCTTCAACAACCGTGTCAATCACGACAGTCCCACGAACCTCTACCCACCGCATGGCGTGAAAGGTGGAGGCATCTACCCATAATTCACTCCGTGAGGCCTCGCCGGTCTGCGGGGCGAGTTCCGAGCCAATAATATAGCAGGGACTCTTGCGGGAGGGGCAGGTGGAAATTCGACGCTCACCGGCTCGAAGTCCTCGTACAAGTAATTTATCAACGAGCATCTGGACGGAATTGTCTGCAAGCAGGAATCCCCGATTCCTGAGTTCCTGCATCCTGTCTGGTGAAGGGGGATGCGTTGGCATGAAGAGCCAACGGAAACCATAAAGATCGACGACGGGCTCGACCCTCTGTCCGGCGAAGAGCTCAGTGATCTGCTTCGAATCCCGTACCAGCAGGGAGCCCTCTGGGGTTCTATCTTCGAATCTGAAGTTGCCCACCGTCCCAAAATCGATCGTTGCGACTGTCTGCAGGAGTGGCTGCCCGTTACGTGTGATGGTGTGTTTTGCACCGATCCGGAAAGGTTCGATGCCCTTCCATGGATCGCGCATGTATTTCAATACCATCTCTGATGGTAGAAGGTACGCTTTTGCCGGCGAAACCAGCAGAAATGCACATCCTGCCAGGGCGATTAGGCAGGGAACCCAAATCCGGTTCCTTGGTTGTTGTCGCCGCCTCACCCGTTCAGACCGCCTGCCTATTTGGCCTGCCGGGCGAGAAGGTTAAGGGCGGAGCCAGCTTTGAACCATTCAATCTGCTCGCCATTGAAGCTGTGATTAACCGGGAATGTCTCGGAACTCCCGTCTGCATGGTACAGGGTAACGCTCAGGGGTCTCCCGGGGGCGAACTGAGTCAGACCTGTGATAGAGACCCGGTCATCTTCTTTCACCTTGTCATAGTCCGCCGGGTTGGCGAAGGTCAGCGGAAGCAGCCCCTGTTTCTTCAGATTGGATTCATGAATCCGGGCAAAACTGCGGGTGATGATTGCCGCAGCTCCCAGGTGGCGGGGGCTCATAGCTGCATGCTCGCGGGAGCTGCCTTCCCCGTAGTTTTCATCTCCGAAAACGACCCACCGGAAACCTTTAGACTTGTAATCCCGGGCGACGGAGGGGGTGGCGTCGTAGTTTCCAGCCAGGAGATTTTTAGTCTTGCCAGCTTCCTTCGTGTAGGCATTGATGGCACCCAGGAACATGTTGTCGCTGATCTTGTCGAGATGCCCGCGATACTTGAGCCATACTCCTGCCGGGGAAATATGGTCCGTAGTGCATTTCCCCACAGCCTTGAGCAGCACGGGGATCTTGTCGAAGTCCTTGCCGTCCCAAGGGGCGAACGGGGTGAGCAGCTGGAGCCTTCCGCTGGTAGGGCTTACCTTGATCTCAAC
>CAZSFB010000486.1:0-2237 GCA_964606035.1 uncultured bacterium
TGGTAAGATCCTTACCCGGACCGTTATCAGCGAACATGTGTGGGACATGAATTTCGACTCCTCCACAAATATTGTGGACGTCTACGTGAATCACCTCCGTAACAAGGTGGAAGCACCCGCAGAGAAGAAACTCATCCATACTGTCCGCGGTGTCGGTTACGTTCTCAAGGAAGCTGATGCTGCGTGAAAAGCAGGCCCTTAACGCTAAGGGCTAAACTCCTTGTCTGGTATCTGGGGCTTCTGGTCGCCCTGCTCGCGGCCTTCTCCATTACCTTGTACATTTTCTTTGACCGAGGTCTGCTCCGTCAGTTCGATTCGTCCCTGAAAACAGCCGCGGTCGGTCTGGCAAGGGTATACGCCTCCCAGGCCGAGCGCGGCCTGTATGGGCGTCAGTCAATGTTAGGATGGATTCTGGGGCAGGAACTGGTCGACCGTTACGTTGATATCCTGGATACCCCGAAAATCCGCGGGCATGAGTCACGTCTCCGCCGGGAACTGGTCCCGTTCACCCAGTTCGCCAAAAATGCAGCTCGTCGCGGAGTGACGAGTTACGAGACCTTCTGGGGGATCGACGACCATCCAGTGCGGGTCATCACCATGCCGATCATCCTGAACGGGCAGGTTACCGGTGCGGTCGTTCAGGTGGCGGGTTCCATGAGTTACATGGATAATGCTCTGGACCGGCTGATTACGGTGATGGCCATTGTCTTCGGGGCGAGTGTGCTGCTGGCCGGGGTGCTGGGGGCGCTGTTTGTAGAACAGGCACTCCGGCCCTTCGACCGGATTACGCGGACCGTTCAGGGCATCAGTGCCAGGAATCTCCAGGAGCGGCTGGAGGAACCGAAGGTGGAAGACGAACTGGGCCGCCTGACGCGGACCTTCAACAACATGCTGGATTCTCTGGAACAGTCATTCGAACAGATCCGCAAGTTTACCGCCGACGCTTCCCACGAGCTTAAGACTCCGCTGACGGTTCTCCGGGGGCAGATTGAGCTCGGGCTCCAGCAGGAACGTACCCCGGAGGAATACCAGGATATTCTCGTTTCCGCGCTGGAGGAGATCGGGCGCCTTTCAAACATCACGACCAACCTGCTGACACTCTCGAAAGCTGACGTCGGGCAGATTCCGCTGAAGTGGGAGAAAGTCGATCTGCGCGAAATGGTCCGGGATATCGCCGAAGGCCTGTCCCTGCTGGCAGCCGAAAAGGATATCTCGCTGTCATGGCCCGATGAGGGTGAGGCGGTGGAGGTCGAAGGCGACCGGGTTCGTCTGTCGCAGCTGATTGTGAATCTCGTGGATAATGCAATCCATTACACCGAAACCGGCGGCAAGGTAACCGTGCGTGTCGGGCCTGCCAATGCCTTTTTTGCGTTTATAGAAGTGCGTGATACGGGGATCGGGATGAGTCCGGAAGATCTAGGCAAGATTTTTGACCGGTTCTTCCGGGCCGACAAGGCGAGGACGCGCAGGGAAAGCGGGTCAGGTCTCGGTCTGTCGATCGTGAAATGGATCGTGGATGTGCATGGCGGAAAAATAGAAGTCCAGTCGGAGCCGGGCGTGGGGTCGAGCTTTACGGTATTTATCCCTTTCAGGCGTCAGGAAGGGCTGTCGCCAAGCGGTGGTCCGGCGGTTCCGCGTCCATCGACGGTGTCGCTAAACTGACTTGCAGTCGCCCAAGGGCCGGATAACCTTTGGAATGCCTTGCGGGCGGCGTTCGTGTTCGCTCCGGCGAGAAGGAAACCTGTCAAATGCTTGTCAAACACCAGATTGAGATTGATGCGCCTGCTTCTGCCATCTGGAACCTGTGGGCGGATATTGAGGGCTGGTCTGTATGGTATCCAGGGATGACCGCCGTGACGAAAAAGTCACGCGGACAGGTCGCGACCGGCACAAGATTCATTCAGAAGATGAACCTGAACGGATTTTCCGCCCCGGTCCCAACAACGATGTGTGAATACAAGGAACCTTCCAGGCTCGCGTGGGGTGGTGGGGGGCCGGGTCTCAAGGTTATTCACACGATTATCCTGGAAGATCTGGGTGGCCGTACTCGTGTCCGGAGTGAAGAGACGTGGGAGGGGCTGCTCTCCCCCCTTGCGGCGTTGTTCAGGGAGAAAATAGACGAGGTAACGATCAACTGCCTGGAGGGCCTCAAGGCTCGCGCGGAAAGGGTTGTGCGGAAAAGCTGACCGGACGCAAGCGGCACAGATACATTTCAGCTTGTCCCGCTTGCGCCTTTC
>CAZSFB010000487.1:0-2225 GCA_964606035.1 uncultured bacterium
TTGAGCGTGACGACGAGCACCTGCGCTTGCGGGCTCTCCAGCGGCAGCGTTTCGAGGAGCCTCAACTTCTGCCCCTCCGCCTTCAGGACCAGATTCCCGCCGTAGCGTTTTCCCTTCCACTCGACACCCGGGCCGGCACTGACCGTGCCGGACAGCTTTTTCCCCCCTGCAATGACCCGGCCGCCCGTGGCCCGGACCTCGACCGGTTCGGTGCCGAATCCTTCGCCGCCCAGACTGAGCGGATCACCGGACAGATGCACGTGGCCTGTTTCCTCGAATATCTGGATGGTCACATCGGGACCGGCAGATGAACGTGCGCGCCGGGGAAGCATGAGCACCGGGGCCGCTGCGGCGGCGGCAAGTCCCGACTGGAGCAGCCGGCGGCGGTTAAGCAGGGTCATGAAACAGATTCTACTAGATAACGCCCGATTCCCGAAGTCTTGAAATCGCCGCGTCGTCGTAACCCAGCGACCGGAGGATCTCCCCCGAATGCTCGCTGGATTTCGGTGCCGCCATGCGGTGTCTTGCGGGAGTGTCCGACAGGCGGATTCCAAGCGAAATATGCTTCAGGGGTTCGCCTGCCGAGTTCGGAGCCTCATAGAACATGCCACTCGCCTTGAGCTGCGGGTCATCAGCCGTCTCTTTTACGGAAGTGACGGGCCCGAAACAGATGTCGTCTTCCTCCAGCAGGCCGAGCCAGTGCGTCGAGGGGCGGGACAGAAACAGCGCGGCCACCTCCTCCTTCAGCCGCCCGTTTGCCTCCGGGTCCTCCGACAGATGGACAGGGAGCCAGTCTTCGCGGCCCACCTTCCGGCAGAAGTTTTCCCAGAACTTCGCCTCCAGCGCGCCCAGTGTCACATACCGGCCGTCGCCGCACTTGTAGATGCCATAGCAGGCAAACTTGCCGGTCAGGTTCGTGTCACCCCGGTGGATATCCCGGTTCCCCTGGTCCAGCACCTCGGCCCAGTTGAGGATATTGATGGCGAATGACGCCTGCATCATCCCGACATCCACGAACTGGCCGCGGCCCGTGCGTGTGCGCGCCTGCAGTGCGGCGAGAATCCCTACCACCCCCTGCAGTGCCCCGCCGGCCAGATCGGCCACCTGAGTGCCGATGAGCGACGGTGTGCCCCCACGGGGACCGGTCATGTCGAGGATGCCGGCATAGCCCAGATAGTTGAGGTCATGGCCCGGCCGGTTCCTGTACGGACCTTCCTGGCCGTAGCCCGTGATAGCGCAGTAGACGATCTTCGGGTTGATCCCGGCGAGGGTCTTGTATCCGGCTCCCAGCCGGTCCATGACGCCCGGCCGGAAACTCTCCAGCACCACGTCCGCATCCCGGCACAGCTTTTTCAGGATCGTTTTCCCTTCCTCCGACTTCAGGTTCAGCGTGAGGGACCGCTTGTTCCGGTTGAGGATTTCAAACGAGGACCGGGGTTTTCCATCCTTCTTGAACCCCTGGTAGCGGGAGTAGTCGCCAAGGCCCGGGTCCTCGATTTTGATGACATCGGCCCCGAGATCCCCGAGCACCATCGAGCAGTATGGGCCTGGCAGCAGCCGGGACAGGTCAATCACTTTGAGGCCTTCAAGGGCGAGTGTCATCGTCAGGAGTTTCCTCTCACTTGTCGCGGAACAGGCCGCGGGGATCGAACAGCCGGAGCAGCGCGATTTCCTCTTCCGAGGGAGCTTTCAGCGTCCGGACTTCCGGGTACCGTTTCAGGTCCCATCCGAAAAACGGTTTCACGTCCGTGTCGAAGTCGGTCCCTTCGAGAAGCCACCACAGCGCTCGCTCGCCGTCCAGATTTTTCAGCACAGCCCGGTCCGTCGCCACGTATTCCACGTGACGGCCGGGGCTCGTCACATACGGGAGTTCCCGGACAAAACGGTTTTTCGCCAGCACCGTCACGACGACGGTCACTTCCGCGCCGCTTGCCACGTCATTGGCGCCGCCCGACCCCACAAGGATCGTCCCGTCGGCAAGCTGCGTGGAGTTGAGGTTCCCCTTCGGGTCGATCTGCGCCGCCGCCAGCGCGCCGAGGCACTTCGATCCCCGGCCCGACACCATCGTGCCGAGGATGTCGAGGATTCCGCCGGTGAGTGTGCAGGTGGGCGCGTTCCGGAAGTTGAACAGGAACGGGGCCGAAGGGCGCGGCGTGAAACCGAAATAGCCCAGTTCTGCCATCAGGTTTACCCGGCCGCCGACCTTCCGCAGGAACTACTCCGCG
>CAZSFB010000488.1:0-2220 GCA_964606035.1 uncultured bacterium
CACCGGCGTCGAGGGCAAGCTCGTTCATTTCACGGCGCGTTACTCGAAGCTGCTCATGGACTTGTCTGACAAGGTTCACAAGGCACCCAAGGGCGACCTTAAGGCCTACGCCGCCATCGCCAGGGACTATGCGCCGGTGGTGGCGAAACTGGCCGCCGAAGTGACGGGCCTTGCACCAGAGTTTTTTGTCTCACAGGCGGCTGCCAAGGTCGAAAAGGCACTGAACCAGCTCTATATCCGCCGGCTTCCGTTCAACCTCCCCGAGATCCGTGACAAGGGCAAGGGGGGTATCTCGAAGCTGCTTTCAATGGAACTGACCACCTCCAAGAAGCAGGAGCCGCAGTCCATCGTCGTGGAGTTTCTCTACAAGAACCGGTTCGGCCTGCCGCCGGACCTGGGTGACACGCTCCGGGACCTGCTCCGGTTCGAATGGGGTACAGCGCTTGCGTGCGAGGAGTCATTTCCATTCGTCGCGCGCAAGGTTGATCTCACAAAACTCTACTACGTCTATTCCGGCAGCCAGCAGAAATACCAGGATACGGACATCTTCTTCTTCCGCGAGCTCGATGGCCGCTGCGGAATGGTCTACGTGCCGTACCACTACCTCGGCACGGGCGTCATGAACGGGCTGATCGCAGATTTCTTCTCGAAACCCTGGTCGGGAGCCGCCCCGCTGGTGAGCTGACGGGTTCTTTCAGTTCGCCGCGGCCGGATTCGGCGCGAGCTTGCCTTCGAGTTTTAGTTTCTGGGCCATGGTGAAATCGGTCCAGATGAAACCCACCAGCCGCGGGTCGTTGAAGATGTTGAGTTTGGGTGCGAGGTTCTTCGCATACCGGTCAAAGTAGAGCATCTGCTTGGTGATGAGCACGAACTCGTTCGGAAGCCGCATCTTGTGCTTGACGGCCACGCGCATCACCTCGGGCAGCACCTCGCCGAACTTGAGTTTGGAGAAGGAGGTCTGGAGCCAGGGGCCGTAGCATTTCTCCAGGTCGCCCGCGAAGTCGTCCAGGTTCACCTGGTTTCCGGTCTCGCCGACGCTTCCCATCTCCACGAGCACCTCGGCCAGTTTCCGGAAGTTCCCGCGCTGGAACGCCATGATGTATTCGAGAACCATGTTCTGCTGCTTGTCGTTGAAGCGGCCGATGATGCCGAAGTCGAGGAACCCGACGCGGCCATCGTGAAGCAGCATCAGGTTCCCGGCGTGCACGTCACCGTGGAAAAAACCGTGCAGGATCAGGCACTGGAACCAGCCCCGGAGTCCCTCGATCAGCTTGGCCTCGGAATCGAATGGGGAGGCCAGGATTGCCTGATAGTCGTCCACGCGCCAGCCCTTGAACCGTTCCATCGTGAGCACGCTCTTGGTCACATAGTCCCAGTAGACCAATGGAGCGACGACGCCGCTGTTGCCGGCCAGTTTCATGATCTCGTTGAACTGGTCCATGTTCCGGCCTTCGAGCCGGAAGTCGAGTTCCTCGATGATCGTTTTACTGAAATCCTCGACCACGCCCACGGGGTTCGCCAGTTCCATGTGCGGGACAAGTTTCTGGATGATCCGGGCGATCAGGTACATGATCTTCATGTCGTTGACGACCCGGGCCTCGATATGCGGACGCTGGATCTTGACGACGACTTCCTCTCCGCTCGTCAGGGTGGCGAAGTGGACCTGGGCGATGGAAGCAGCCGCGATGGGCTTCACCTCCAGAGTCCGGAATATCTGGTCGTAGGGCTTTCCGAACTCCTCCTGGATCGTCATCTCGACCTCGTGGAATGAGAACGGCGGCACCCGGTCCAGGCACTTGCGGAACTCCTCGGAGTATTCCTTCGGGAACAGCCCCTCGCTGGAGGCGATGATCTGGGCCAGCTTGATGTAGGTCGGTCCCAGGTCCTCGAACGCCTTGCGCATCAGCACGGGTGCCGACAGCCGGACGTATTCCCGCCCGAGGATCCCGGCCCAGACGCGGCGGAGCTGGAGTACGTCAAGGATCTTGAACAGGGTGTATTTGGTGAAAATGTAGACGGTGACGAGAAAACGCCAGACCATTCGTAAACTGCCAGTTCCGGTTCGGATTCCGCAGGTGCCGTACCCCCAAAAGAGGGGACCCTCCTGCGGTGTAAGGATTTATAACCTACCGGCCCGGCAAAAAAAATCCGCCCTGTTTCCCGGCGGATAGGTCCCATCTGGCGAATTCGCTATTGCCAGATTGCCCAGAACGTAGCACT
>CAZSFB010000489.1:0-2214 GCA_964606035.1 uncultured bacterium
GGGTGGCCGCACCGTCGGCGCCGGCGTCGTCGCCGACATCCTCGCCTGAGCGGAAGAGTTGATTTTGACGGGAACCGCGCCGGCCGGAAACGGCGGCGTACTGGCAGAGAAGAAGGAGTCCGATCATGGCATCTGATCACCGAATGGACGTGGGGCTGCGCTGCACGGAATCGGGTCACATCAACTATGTGACCACCCGGAACCGCAACAACACGAAGGAAAAGCTCGAGATACGGAAATACAATCCGCATCTCCGCAAGCACACGATCCATAAGGAAGTGAAGATCCAGACGCACCAGAAAAACTGATGTGCGTGGCCGGGTAGCGGTATATGCAGGGAAGCCGCCGCCCGCC
Organism: uncultured bacterium; assembly: GCA_964606035.1. Taxonomy (GTDB): domain Bacteria; phylum JAGRBM01; class JAGRBM01; order JAGRBM01; family JAHCIT01; genus CAZMGV01. The sequence goes on from CAZSFB010000489.1 coordinate 355, forward strand.
AGGATTTGCAGCCGGAAGTTTATCCCGGGCCAGTAGCTCCAATTGGTAGAGCAGCGGATTCCAAATCCGACGGTTCCAGGTTCGACTCCTGGTTGGCCCGCCAGAATTAAAATGACTGCTGCTCCGGTACTGGTAGGTGTCCGGCAGGCAGGAATATCCCAGGGGTGGTGGAATACACATGTCGCAGTCTGAACAGAACGAAAAGGGCGGCGCGGGAACCGTCAATGTCGCGGGATTCCTGCAGGATACCTGGGAAGAGCGCAAGCTCATCGAGTGGCCTGCGGCGGAAACCGTCAAGCAGGCGACCTGGGTCGTCGTGGTGTTCATCGGGATCTGTACCGCGCTGCTCGGCACGGCGGACTTCATCTTCTCCCGGATACTCGGATGGATCGTCCGCTAGTTGCGGACACAGGGGCTCTCCCCTCGGGGAAGCGGAGCGGTGGCAGAAATGACTGAGCAGGCGTCCAGGCCTAAGAATCCGAACCTCAAATGGTATGTGGTTCACACAAGCACCGGGTTCGAGATGAAGGCGAAGAAGGCCCTTGAGGAACGCATCAAGGCCTACAACCTTGAAGACGTGTTCGGCGATGTGCTCGTCCCCCAGGAAAAGGTCGTTGAGACCGCCAAGGGTACGGGCAAGAAGAAGACCACCCAGCGGAAATTCCTTCCTGGCTACATCCTCGTCCAGATGGAAATGCTGCAGAAGACCTGGCACCTGGTCATCGGCACACCGAAGATCACGGGTTTTGTCGGGGCGGCGAAGGTGGGCGGTGCGGCCTACAACCCGCTCGATGTTCCCTCGGTGACCGAGGAGGAAGTCCAGCGCCTCACGGCCCAGATGACCGAATCATCTGAGAAGCCGACTGTGCTGAAGACCTTCGAAAAGGGCGAGAATATCCGTGTCGTCGAGGGCCCGTTTGCGAACTTCACGGGCATTGTGGACGAGTTCAAGCCGGACAAGGGAAAGGTCAAGGTCCTGGTCTCGGTCTTCGGCCGGGCAACGCCCGTCGAGCTGGATCTGATGCACGTGGAACGGGCGTAAGGTCCATATTCTTGACTTCGGGGGTCCGGCCATATACAAGGCCGCTCCCTCTGCGGGGTGGGCCCGCAAACTTTGGAACGTTAACTTACTGAAACTACTAGAGGTTTTCGGCGATGGCGAAGAAGGTCACCGGGCAGGTCAAGTTGCAGATTCCCGCGGGCAAGGCGAACCCTGCTCCGCCGGTCGGCCCCGCGCTCGGCCAGCACGGCGTGAACATCCAGGAGTTCTGCAAGCAGTTCAATGCCGCCACCCAGGCGATGATGAAGGAAGACATCATCATCCCGGTGTTGATCACGGTTTACCAGGACCGGTCCTTTACGTTCATTCTCAAGACTCCGCCCGCATCAGCGCTGCTGCAGAAGGCGGCGAAGATCCCCAAGGGCTCAGCGACCCCGAACAAGGTCAAGGTAGGTTCTGTTACGCTCTCGCAGATCCGCGAGATCGCCGAGCGGAAGATGCCCGACCTGAATACCACCGATATCGAGGCGGCGATCCGGACGATATCGGGTACGGCGAAGAGCATGGGTCTGACCATCGCCGAGAAATAAGCGTTAAGCGATCCCGTTGTTGAACCCCTGACAGATCGGATGCGGGAGCGGCCGGACGGGACCGGGCGCGTGGACCGCTAAAGAGGTAAATGAGACATGGCTGGTAAGAAATTCCGCGAACTGGACAAGAAGGTCGACCGCACAAAGCTTTATTCCCTGGACGAGGCGGTGAAGCTCGCGAAGGAAACGTCAGCGACGAAATTTGACTCTTCCGTGGATGTCGCGATCCGTCTGGGTGTCGACCCCAAGCAGGCGGACCAGCTCGTGCGC
>CAZSFB010000490.1:0-2214 GCA_964606035.1 uncultured bacterium
GCCGGGCCATCGCCCGATGAGCGGTTCATGGCCCGCGCCATCGAGCTAGCCGCCCTGGCACGCGGGCGCACTGCGCCGAATCCACTTGTGGGCTCGGTGGTGGTGAAGGACGGCAGGATCATCGCCGAAGGTTACCACAAGGGTACGGGCCTCCCGCACGCCGAGGCCGAGGCGCTCGCCCGTGCCGGCAGCCGGGCGAAGGGCTCCACGGTCTATGTGACGCTCACCCCCTGCAACCTGGAAGGCCAGGTGCCGCCATGCACCTCCGGCCTGATCCGCGCCGGGGTGAAGCGGGTGGTGATCGCCTCAAATGACCCGCACCCCAAGGCTGACGGCGCACTGAAGACACTCCGCGCAGCGGGTATCGGGGTGACGACCGGAGTCATGACAGCCGAAGCCGACCGGACGAACGAGGTTTTTCTCCGGTGGGCCGCCACCGGTACGCCCTTTACGGTTCTGAAGCTCGCCGCCTCGCTGGACGGAAAGATCGCCACCCGCACGGGTGACAGCAAATATATCACCGGTGAGGAGTCGCTCCGCCGTGTGCATGAATGGCGGGACATCTACGATGCCGTATGTGTGGGTGCCGGAACCGTGATTGCCGATGACCCCGCCCTGAATGTCCGGCTTGTCAGGAAGTCTACCGGTCCTGACCCTGTTGTCGTGGTGGTGGATTCAAGACTCCGCACACCGGTGGACGCGAAACTGGTCCGGGGCCGCGCACCGAAAAAGATCATTGCCACGACCCACCGGGGCGGCACCCCGAAACGGCATGTGCTGGAAAGGGCCGGGGTCCGCGTTCTGGAGATGACTGACCGCCGCGGGCGGGTGGACCTCCCCCGGCTCTGGCGGTATCTGGGTCTTGAGCGGATCACTAGCATTCTCGTGGAGGGCGGCCCGACGCTCGCCTGGAGCCTTCTCGAACTGGGGCTCGTGGACCGGTTCGCCCTGTTTCTTGCCCCGAAGCTGATCGGCGGCGGGACCGCCCCCGGTGTCATCGGGGGCGGTGGCGTCGAGAAACTCACCGGCGCCCTGCCACTGAAAAACCTCCGGACAGAGTTCCTGGACGGCGACCTGCTTGTTACAGGAGACCTGGACCGCCGTTACCAGGCGAGATAAGGAGTTTCCATGTTCACCGGACTCATCATTGACCGAGGACAGATCACCGCCCGCCGTCCGCTTCCGGGCGGTGCGGATGCGGGTGTGACTCTCACTGTCCGGACGAAACTGGACACGAAGGATTTTGGGCTGGGAGAAAGCATTGCCGTGAGCGGGGCCTGCCTCACGGTGACACGGATCCACCCGGACGCCTTTGATGCCGATGTCTCCCGGGAGACCCTGAACCGCACGAAACTCGGGTCGTTGGGCACCGGTTCCGGGGTGAATCTGGAACGGGCATTAAGGGCCGGGGACCGGCTGGGTGGCCACATCGTGCAGGGCCACGTGGACGGCGTGGGGGAACTGGTGTCGGTGACCCCCGCGGGCGAGAGCTATTGCCTGAAGTTCCGTGTGCCGGAAGACCTTGCAAAATACCTGATCCCCAAGGGGTCAGTGGCGGTGGATGGCGTGTCGCTGACGGTGAATACCGTGGAAGGCCGTGATTTCACTGTGAATATCATTCCCGTCACCTGGCGGGAGACGACTCTGGGAGTCCTGAAACCGGGTGATCCTGTGAACCTGGAACCAGACGTTCTGGCCAAATACGTTGAAAAACTGCTGTCGGCCCGGTTCGGGGAGGCCCCCGGCAAGGGGTCCCGGATCGACCTGAAGTTTCTGGCCGAACATGGTTTTATGGAATAGGTTACCATCCAAGCTCGGGGGGTGGAGATTCCGTCAGCCCCCTGTGGACCAGGCCCCTCCGAATCCGGGCCCGCCACCGGCGGGTTTGACCGGGAATCTCCACCGTCAGGACCGCATGTTGCGGCCTGAACCTGCCCCTGTGCATCCGGGAGAGACTCTTATGCCGCTCAGCCGTGTGGAAGAAGCACTTCGCGACCTTCGCGAGGGCAAAATGATCATCATGGTGGACGACGAGGACCGCGAGAATGAGGGCGACCTCGTCTGCGCCTCCCAGTTCGCCACTCCCGAGGTCATCAATTTCATGGCCACCCACGGGCGCGGGCTCATCTGCCTGACGCTCACCGAGGAACGGGCCGAACTTCTGAACCTGCCGCTTATGGTCCGGGAAAACTCCTCCCGTTTCGGCACGGCGTT